>NZ_JBEYFP010000368.1:0-5938 GCF_040634455.1 Kitasatospora sp. NPDC007106 | reverse complement strand
GCGGGCACCCGCGCGTCCGGCCCGGGGCGCGTCGGGTCGGGGTGCGCCGGTTCAGGGGGTGGTGACCGCGGCGAGGATGCGGTCGCGCAGCGGGGTCAGCCGGCTGCCGCTGAAGCCGTGGTACACCGCGTTGGTGAGCAGCACCGCGTAGCGGCCGAGGGCGGGGCAGAGGTAGAGGCTGGTGCCGGTGTAGCCGTGGTGGTAGGCGGCGCCGGTGTCGGTGACCAGCCAGCCGAGCCCGCGGGAGCGGCCGGCCTCGACCGCGATCTGCGGCCGCAGGCTGGCGGCGAGCCAGGGGTCGTCGGCCGTCAGCAGGTGCTCGGCGAAGACGGCGAGGTCGGCGGCGGTGGAGAACAGCCCGGCGTGGCCGGCGATCCCGTTCAGCAGGGCGGCGTTGGGGTCGTGCGGGATCCCCCAGGTGCGCGGGGCGCCGCGCAGCCGCTGTTCGGTCGGTGCCACCGCGGGCGAGCGCCGCACCGGGCCGAACTCGGTGTCCCGCATGCCCAATCCGTGCCAGTAGTGGTCGCCGAGGGCGTCCAGCGGGGTGCCGTGGGCGTCGGCGAGCAGCAGGCCGAGCAGCACGTAACCCCGGTTGATGTAGCGGTGTTCGGCGCCTGGGGTGGCCACCAGTTGTTCGGCGCACAGGAGTTCGGCGAGCGGGCGGTCGAGGTGCAGGTAGCGGTCCAGCCGGGTCTCGGGCTGCAGGCCGGCGCTGTGCGCGAGCAGTTGCCGGACCGTCAGCCAGCCGCCGGGGGAGGGGAGTCGGGGGAACCGGGCGCGCAGCGGCTCGTCCAGGTCGAGCAGGCCGGCGGCCAGGGCCCGGCCGGTGAGCGCCCAGGTGGCGGTGATCTTGGTGAGTGAGGCGAGGTCGTAGCGGGTGCGGTCGTCGGGCCCGGCGGGTCCGCACTCGGGGGCGACGGTGCCGCGGGCGGCCACGGTACGGCCCGCCGCCTCCGTGGAGCCGGCGGTGCCGAGGACGAGGACGCCGCCGGGGACACCGCGGTCCAGGACGGCGTGGTCGAGGGCGTCGGCGAGGGCGGCCGCGGCCGCGGGTGTCCAGGGGGTGGTGGTCACGTGCGTCCTCCGTTCCCGGTGGAGCGGATCCGGTCGTACGGGTGGTACCTACCCGCGGACGGGCCTGCGCTCCCCGGCGCCGCCGCCTCAGCCCTGACCGGCCGACAGCTCCTCCAGGACGCGGACCGCCCGTTCGGCGTCGGCGGTCGGCACGAAGAGGTGGTCGTGGTGGAACCCGGCGGCGACGTTGCAGCTGATGCCGCGGTCGGCGAGCGCGGTGGCGACCGCGGCGGTGAGGCCGACGGCCTCCAGCGCGGAGTGGATCCGCAGGGTGATCCAGCCGGCGACGAACTCGTAGCCCAGCCCGAGCGAGTCCGCCTCCTCCTGCGGCACCACGACGGTGGCGCCCTCCTCCTCGGCGACGGTGACCACCGGGCGCAGGCCGGGCGGCACCCTGCCGGGCAGGGTGCAGTACACGTACCGCCCCGGGTTCAGCGCGGGTCGCAGCCCGGAGAGCAGGGCGGACAGGTCTCGTTCGGCGGCCATGGCGCCACCGTAGTGCGTGGCCGGGCCCGCACGGCGTCCCGTCGGCCGCCGGTGTGTCGCCGTCCGGGGCGGTGCGGGTGACGGCGGGTCACGGCGCCCCGGCGGCCGGGGACGCGGCTGCGCCGGGCGGCGGGAGTCGCCCCGGGGGTGCGACCCGTCCGTCCGCCCGGCGTACCGGGTGGGTCCGTCCGGTGTTCAGGCGGGCAGCTGCTCCAGGCCGCGGGCCCGGGCCAGCCAGTCGGCGAACAGCGCGGTGTCGACCTCGGCGGCGCTCCGGAGCTTGACCGAGGCCATCGTGCGCGAGCCCGGGGCGAGCCGGCCGGACGGGTCGGCGAGCTCCTGGCCGCGCCAGAAGCCGAAGGTCAGGTGGCCGGCGTACGACTTGAGGAAGCAGACCGGGTTCTTGCCGGGGGCGGCGCCGAGGCTCCACACGGGGTGGCCGTGCCAGACGGCGCCGCGGCCGGGCAGGGCGGCCTCGACGAGCGGCAGCAGCCGGTCGGCGATCTCGCGCCGGGCGGTGGGGAGGGAGTCCAGGTACTGCGCGACGGTGGTGGTGGCGGGCATGGTGGTCGTCCTTCGGGTTCGGTGGCCGGAGCCGGTCGGGCGGTGGCGGGATCGGAGGCTGGGGGCGGTCAGCGGAGGCGGTCGGCGGCGACGGCGGAGACCCAGACCATCGCGGTGATCGCGCCGATCGCGAGGGTGAGCGAGCCGGCCGGGCCGCCGGTCATGGCCCATCCGTCGCCGAGCAGCAGTGCGGTGGCGGCGGAGCGGGAGGCGAGGGCGCGGCCGCGGCGGCCGGTGCGGGCGAAGTGGCGGCCGAGGACGTAGCAGGCGGCGATCAGGGCGGTGAAGGAGACCGTGCCGGCCAGCAGGTGTCCGACGGCGTGCCAACTCAGGCCGGGCGGCATCCCGTCGGGCGTGCCCACCGGGTAGCCGTCGGCCGGGTCCATGACGAGGACACCGGCGGCGATCATGCCGAGGCCGTAGGTGCGGACGAGCCGGGGTGCCCAGCGGCCGCCGGGCGTGTCCGCGAGGGTGCGGCGCAGGCCGGCGGCGCCGAGGACGGTCAGGACGCCGGCGACCAGGAAGTTCGTGATCTGCAGCGGGCCGAGGTCGCCGTTGCTCAGTGCGCTCAGCGGGTGGCGGGTGAGGTCGAAGCCCGTCCGGGTGGCGGCCTGGGCGAGGGCGACGGCGGCCCAGAGCGGACCGGCGACCGCGCCGCAGACCAGCAGGGTACGGGTGCCCGGTGCGGTGGCGGTCGTGCCGTGAGCGAGGTCGGTGCGGGCGGCGGCGGGGGCGGGGGCGGTGGTCACGGTGTCCTCCGGGGCGGTGGTGTCGGGCGGTGCTGCCCTCACGTCGTCCGGTCGATGTGACAGGGAATGCACACCGTTCCCTGTCGCATCGCCTCGTTCGACGTGAGGGCAGCACAAGATCGCGGCGTGACAGGGCGCCGTCGGACCGAGGAGAGAACCATGCGCTTCCTGATGACCACCAAGCCGACCGACGCCGCCCCCGACGAGAAGCTCTTCGCGGAGATGGGCGCGTTCATCGAGGAACTGACCGCGGCCGGCGTGCTGCTGGCGACCGGGGGCCTGGAGCCGGGCGGGGTCCGCCTGGTCTCCTCCGGGGACGAGATCACCGTCACCGACGGCCCCTACGCCGAGGCGAAGGAGGCCGTGGCCGGCTTCGCGCTGGTCGAGGTCCGCTCGAAGGAGGAGGCGATCGAGCTCGCCCGCCGCTTCCGTCGGATCGTCGGCGACGGCGAGAGCGTCGTCCAGCAGGTGTTCGGCCCCTGACCCTCCCGCCTGCCCGCCCCGCCTGCCCGCCCCGCCTGCCCGTTCGGCCTGCCCGGCTCGGCACCTGCCCCGGCCCCGTCCCGGTTTGCGGACGGGCCGGGGCGGGTGCTGTCATCGTGGCCGTGCCGGATGTCCACCGCACGATCGACGCGGTCTGGAAACTCGAGTCGGCGAAGATCATCGCCGCGCTCGTCAGAATCGTGCGCGACGTCGGCCTCGCCGAGGAACTGGCCCAGGACGCCCTGGTAGCCGCCCTCGAACAGTGGCCGCAGTCCGGCGTCCCCGACAACCCGGGCGCCTGGCTGACCGCCATCGCCAAGCGCCGGGCCGTCGACCGCGTCCGCCGCGACGGGCGACTGGAGCAGCGGCAGCGGCAACTCGCCCACGAGCTGCGGCAGTCGGGCGAGGCCGAGCCCGAGGACGACCGGGACGACGTGCTGCGCCTGATGTTCGTCTCCTGCCACCCCGTCCTGCCGACGGAGGCCCGCGTCGCGCTGACGCTGCGTCTGCTCGGCGGACTGACGGCCGCGGAGATCGCCCGGGCCTTCCTCGTCCCCGAACCGGTGGTGGCCAGGCGCATCGCCGCCGCCAAGCGCACCCTGGCCGAGCAGCAGGTGCCGTTCGAGCTGCCGACCGGCGAGCGGCTCGCCGACCGGCTCTCCTCGGTGCTGGAGGTCGTCTACCTGGTCTTCAACGAGGGGTACTCGGCGACCGGCGGGGACGACCTGATGCGGCCCGGGCTCTGCCTGGAGGCGCTCCGGCTGGGCAGGCTGCTCGCCGCCGCCGTGCCGCACGAGGCCGAAGTGCACGGCCTGGTCGCCCTGATGGAGATCCAGGCGTCCCGCGCGGCCGCGCGCACCGGGCCGTCCGGCGAGCCCGTCCAGTTGCACGAGCAGAACCGCGGCCGCTGGGACCAACTGCTGATCCGCCGCGGCTTCACCGCGATGCTGCGCGCCCGGGAGTGCGGCGGCCCGCCCGGCCCGTACGTGCTGCAGGCCGCGATCGCGGTCTGCCACGCCCAGGCACCCACCGCGGAGGCCACCGACTGGGCGCAGATCGCGACCCTCTACGCCGCGCTGGAACGGCTGCTGCCGACCTCGGTCGTCCGGCTGAACCGGGCCGTCGCGGTCGGGAAGGCGTACGGGCCGCAGGCCGGCCTCGACCTCGCCGACGGGTTGACCGCCGACCCGGCGCTGCGCGACTACCACCTGCTGCCCAGCGTCCGCGGCGACCTGCTGGAGCGGCTCGGCCGCACCGGGGAGGCCCGGCTGGAGTTCCGGCGGGCCGCCGCCCTCACCCGCAACGCGGCGGAACGCGCCTTCCTCGACCGCCGCGCCGACGCACTGCCGACCGGGGAGCCGACGGCCGGGGCCCAGGTGCCCGCGGGGCCGTCGGCCGCCCTCCTCGGCGCCACCGTCCGCGCGTTCCTCGACCGGGACGACCTGGACGCGGCGACCGTCCGCTCGTACGGGCAGACCCTGCGGCGGCTGCGGCTCGGGCTCGGCGACGAGCTGCCGCTCGGCTCGGTCGACGCCGACCGGGTCGCCGGGGTCCTGGCCGCCGCCTGGGGCGGCGCCGCGCCGCGGACCTGGAACCGGCACCGCGCCGCCGTCCGCTCGTTCGCCGCCTGGGCCGGGCTGGACGACCTCGCGGCCGGCCTCGACCGGCGCCCCGAACCGGCCGGCCGGACCGGTGCGATCGCCCCCGAGCAGCTCGAACGGCTCTGGGCGCTGCCCGGCCCCTCGCTGCGCGAGCGCACCCTCTGGCGGCTGTTGCACGAGTCGGCCGCCCCGGTGCGGGCCGTCCTGGCGCTGGACGTCCAGGACCTCGACCTCGACGACCGCAGCGCCCGCGGCGCCTGCGGTGACCACGGTGACCGCGGGGTGGTGTGGCGGTCGGGCACGGCCCGGCTGCTGCCGGAGCTGCTGGCCGGACGCACCCGCGGCCCGCTCTTCCTCACCGACCGCCGCCCCGGGCCGGGCCGGACGCCCGCCCCGGCCGACCTCTGCCCGGAGACCGGCCGCGCGCGGCTCTCCTACGAGCGCGCCGAGCACCTCTTCAAGCTGGCCACCCGCCCGCTCGACCCGGCCGGCGAGGGCTGGACCCTGCGGATGCTCAAGCCGCGCCGCTGATCGGACGCCCCGTCAGGGCTGCTCCCGCTCCGCCGCGTCCGCGGTTCCTCCGTGCTGCCCTCCCGCGCCCCCGCCTGCCCGGCGACCGTCTGACGACTATCGGAAACCGTTGACGGGCGACAGTCACCGATATATCGTCGAGGTATCGAGATGCTTCGGGGGAAGCATCACGGACGAAAGGTGGTGCGCATCATGCGCGAAGGAAGGCGAAACCGAGGAGAACGCCGCCGCGGGCCGGTGCCCGGCGAGGGAATGCCGGGCGAGGGCTTCGAGAGGCGGTTCGCGTTCGGGCCGTTCGGCCCGCCCGGAGTGCCGCCCGGCGGCCCCGGGATGCCGGGGGCCGGCCCGTTCGGGCACGGCTTCGGCGGGCCGGGGCACTTCCCCGGCCGCGGCGGGCACGGCCACGGCGGCCGGGGCCCGCGGGGCGGCGGCTGGGGCCGCGGTCCTGGC
>NZ_JBEYFP010000367.1:0-5965 GCF_040634455.1 Kitasatospora sp. NPDC007106 | reverse complement strand
GGCGGGACCGGACGGTCCCGCCGCCCGCCGTCGTGTTCCGGGGGGCGCGCCGCCGCGCGGGGCGGCACGGATCCTGGTCCGATTGGTGCTGAGGTCTGGCTTCCGAGTGAATGACTGGATATATTCAGTCTCGGTAAGCCTGAATGAATTCATCCGCAAGGAGGCCGGAGGCATGGTGGACCAGGTGAGCGGCCCGCGCGAGGTGCGCGCGGCACGGGGGACGCAGCTGACCGCACAGGGCTGGCAGCAGGAAGCCGCCCTGCGGATGCTCATGAACAACCTCGACCCGGAGGTCGCCGAGCACCCGTCGAAGCTCGTCGTCTACGGCGGCACCGGCAAGGCGGCCCGCGACTGGCGCTCGTACGACGCCATGGTCCGCACCCTGCAGAACCTCAAGCAGGACGAGACCATGCTGGTGCAGTCCGGCCGGCCGGTCGGCGTCATGCAGACCCACGAGTGGGCGCCGCGCGTCCTGATCGCCAACTCCAACCTGGTCGGCGACTGGGCGAACTGGGAGGAGTTCCGGCGCCTGGAGTCGCTCGGCCTCACCATGTACGGCCAGATGACCGCCGGCTCCTGGATCTACATCGGCACCCAGGGCATCCTCCAGGGCACCTACGAGACCTTCGCGGCCGTCGCCGACAAGAAGTTCAACGGCACCCTCGAAGGCACCATCACCCTCACCGCCGGCCTCGGCGGCATGGGCGGCGCCCAGCCGCTCGCCGTCACCATGAACGGCGGCGTCGCGATCTGCATCGACTGCGACCCCTCCCGGATCGCCCGTCGGATCGAGCACCGCTACCTGGACGTGGAGGCATCGAGCCTCGCCCACGCCCTCGAACTCGCCACCGCCGCCCGGGACAAGAAGCAGCCGCTCTCCATCGGCCTGCTCGGCAACGCCGCCGAGCTCGTCCCGCAGCTGCTCGCGATGGACGCCCCGATCGACATCGTCACCGACCAGACCAGCGCCCACGACCCGCTGAGCTACCTGCCGATCGGCGTCGCCTTCGACGACATGGCCACCTACGCCGCCGAGAAGCCCGCCGAGTTCACCGAGCGCTCGCGCGAGTCGATGGCCAAGCACGTCGAGGCCATGGTCGGCTTCCAGGACCGCGGCGCCGAGGTCTTCGACTACGGCAACTCGATCCGCGGCGAGGCCCAGCTCGCCGGCTACGACCGGGCGTTCGCCTTCCCCGGCTTCGTCCCGGCGTACATCCGCCCGCTGTTCTGCGAGGGCAAGGGCCCGTTCCGCTGGGCCGCGCTCTCCGGCGACCCGCAGGACATCGCCAAGACCGACAAGGCCGTCCTCGACCTCTTCCCGGAGAACGAGTCGCTGCACCGCTGGATCAAGATGGCCCAGGAGAAGGTCCACTTCCAGGGCCTCCCGGCGCGCATCTGCTGGCTCGGCTACGGCGAGCGCGACAAGGCTGGCGAGCGCTTCAACGACATGGTCGCCTCCGGCGAGCTGTCCGCGCCGATCGTCATCGGCCGCGACCACCTCGACTGCGGCTCCGTCGCCTCCCCCTACCGCGAGACCGAGTCCATGCTCGACGGCTCCGACGCCATCGCCGACTGGCCGCTGCTCAACGCCATGGTCAACGTCGCCTCCGGCGCCTCCTGGGTCTCCATCCACCACGGCGGCGGCGTCGGCATCGGCCGCTCGATCCACGCCGGCCAGGTCACCGTCGCCGACGGCACCGCCCTCGCCGGCGAGAAGATCCGCCGGGTGCTCACCAACGACCCGGGCATGGGCGTCATCCGGCACGTCGACGCCGGCTACGACCGCGCCGTCGAGGTCGCCGGCGAGCGGGGCGTGCGCGTCCCCATGGGCGAGCTGTGACCGACACCTTCCAGCGGATGTGGGCGGAGCTGCTCCCCGTGGGCCGCTCCGCCTCGTCCGGCGGCTACCGCCGCTTCGCCTGGAACTCCGCCGACGCCGAATGCCGGGCCTGGTTCGAGCAGCAGGCCCGCGACCGCGGCCTGCACCACGAACTCGACCACAACGGCAACCAGTGGGCCTGGCTGGGCGATCCGCACGGCGAGGGCGCCGTGGTCACCGGCTCGCACCTGGACTCCGTACCGGACGGCGGCGCCTTCGACGGCCCGCTCGGCGTGGTCTCCGCCTTCGCCGCCCTGGACGAACTCCGCTCCCGCGGCGCCCGGTTCACCAAGCCGCTGGCGATCGTCAACTTCGGGGACGAGGAGGGTGCCCGGTTCGGCGTCGCCTGCATCGGCTCCCGGCTCACCGCCGGCGTCCTCTCCAAGGAGCAGGCGCACGGCCTGCGCGACGCCGACGGCATCCGGCTGCCCGACGCCATGGAGAAGGCCGGGTACGACCCCGACGCCATCGGCGCCGACCGCGAACGGCTCGCCCGCATCGGCGCGTTCGTCGAACTCCACGTCGAGCAGGGCCGCTACCTCGCCGAGGGGCAGAGCGTCGGCGTCGCCAGCGCGATCTGGCCGCACGGCCGCTGGCGGTTCGACTTCCACGGCGAGGCCAACCACGCCGGCACCACCCGCATCGAGGACCGCCGCGACCCGATGCTCACCTACGCCAACACCGTGCTCGCCGCCCGGAAGAAGGCGAAGCTGGCCGGCGCCCTCGCCACCTTCGGCAAGGTCGCCGTCGAGCCCAACGGCACCAACGCCATCGCCTCCCTCGTCCGCGGCTGGCTCGACTCCCGCGCCGCCGACGAGGCCACCCTCGACGAGGTCGTGGAGGAGATCCGGCGGGCCGCGTACGAGCGCGGCGAGCGCGACGGCGTCCGGGTCGAGCTGACCCGCGAGTCGTACACGCCCGTCGTCGACTTCGACGGCCCGCTGCGCGACCGGCTCGCCCGCGTCATCGGCCGCGCCGACGGACGCCCCGTCCCGGTGCTGCCCACCGGCGCGGGACACGACGCCGGAATCCTGGCATCGGCCATTCCGACCGCCATGCTGTTCGTACGTAACCCGAGCGGAGTCTCGCACTCCCCGGCGGAGCACGCCGAGGAGGACGACTGCCTCGCGGGTGTGGCCGCGCTCGCCGACGTACTGGAGGACCTCGCATGTCAGGGCTGACGTACTGGGCGGAGCACGCCTGGCTGCCGCACGTCAGCGGCACCGTCGTCGAGAAGGACGTGCTGATCACCGTCGGGCCCGGCGGGCGGATCGGCCACGTCACCCCCGACAGCGGGCCCTGCCCGCCCGGTGCCGTCCGGCTCGGCGGCCTGCTGCTCCCCGGTCAGGCCAACGCGCACTCGCACGCCTTCCACCGGGCGCTGCGCGGCAACGTCCAGGTCGGCTCCGGCACCTTCTGGACCTGGCGGGACACCATGTACCGCTTCGCCGGCGCCCTCGACCCCGACAGCTACCTCGACCTCGCCACCGCCGTCTACGCCGAGATGGCCCTCGCCGGCATCACCGCCGTCGGCGAGTTCCACTACCTGCACCACGCCCCCGGCGGCAGCCGCTACGAGGACCCCAACGCGATGGGCCTCGCCCTCGTCGAGGCGGCGAACCGGGCCGGCATCCGGATCACCCTGCTCGACACCTGCTACCTCTCCTCCGGCTTCGGCGAAGAGGTCACCAAGCCGCAGCTGCGCTTCAGTGACGGCGACGCCGACGCCTGGGCCGCCCGCGCGGACGCCCTCAAGCCCACCGAGCACGCGAGGATCGGCGCCGCCGTCCACTCCGTCCGCGCGGTGCCCGCCGACCAGCTGGCCACCGTCGCCCACTGGGCCGCCATGCGGAAGGCCCCGCTGCACGTCCACCTCTCCGAGCAGACCGCGGAGAACGACGCCTGCCTCACCGCCCACGGCGTCACCCCCACCCGGCTGCTCGCCGACCACGGCGTGCTCGGCCCCCGGACCTCCGCGGTGCACGCCACCCACCTCACCGACGAGGACATCCGGCTGCTCGGCGACTCCGGCACCACCATCTGCATGTGCCCCACCACCGAACGGGACCTCGCGGACGGCATCGGCCCGGCCCGCCGCCTGGCGAACTCCGGCTGCCCGGTCAGCCTCGGCAGCGACAGCCACGCGATCATCGACCCCTTCGAGGAGGCGCGGGCCCTGGAGCTGAACGAACGGCTCCGCACCCGCACCCGCGGACACTGGACGGCACACGCCCTGCTCCGCGCCGGCACCGAGGACGGCCACGCCTCCCTCGGCTGGCCCGAGGCCGGCCGGATCGAGGCCGGCGCACTCGCCGACTTCACCGCCGTCGCCCTGGACAGCGTCCGCACCGCGGGGCCCGGGCCGCAGCTCGGGGCGGAGACCGCGGTGTTCGCGGCCACCGCGGCGGACGTCCGCCACGTGGTCGTCGGCGGCCGCCACATCGTCAAGGACGGCGTCCACCAGCTCGTCCAGGACGTCCCCACCGCCCTCCGCAACGCCATCACCTCCCTCGGGACGTAGGCACTCGGCCCGAGGGGCAGCGACCCCGGGGGCGCGGGAACTGCGCAGTCCGGGAGCGGGCATCGAGACGGAACAGGGTGACCTCGGTTCGTCCGTGAGCCGCATCCGGACCGCGCGGTTCTCCCCCGGCCCGGCGGCCGGGAGGTGCCCCCACGCGCCCCCATCGGCGTTCCCCACCGTGAAAGGACAACGTTGAGCACCCTCATCACCGGCATCGGCAGTCTGGTCACCAACGACCCCGGGCTCGGCGCGGGCCCGCTGGGGCTGGTCGAGGACGCGGCCGTCGTGGTGGACGGCGACCGCATCGCCTGGGTCGGACCGGCGGCCGCCGCCCCCGCCGCGGACGACCGCTTCGACGCGGCCGGCCGCGCCCTGCTCCCCGGCTTCGTTGACTCGCACTCCCACCTGGTCTTCGCCGGCGACCGCACCGCCGAGTTCAACGCCCGGATGTCCGGCCAGTCCTACTCGGCCGGCGGCATCCGGACGACCGTGGCCGCCACCCGGGCCGCCTCCGACGCGGAGCTGGACGCCAACCTCGCCCGCTTCCTGCGCGAGGCGCTGCGCCAGGGCACCACCACGGTGGAGTGCAAGTCCGGTTACGGCCTGACCGTCGAGGACGAGGCGCGGGCGCTGCGGATCGCCGCCCGGCACACCCCGGAGACCACCTACCTCGGCGCGCACGTGGTGGCGCCCGAGTTCGCGGACGACCCGGCCGGCTACGTGGAGCTGGTGACCGGCGAGATGCTGGACGCCTGCGCCCCGCACGCCAAGTGGGTGGACGTCTTCTGCGAGCGCGGCGCCTTCGACGGCGACCAGGCACGCGCCGTCCTCACCGCGGGCGCGGCCCGCGGCCTGGTGCCGCGGGTGCACGCCAACCAGCTGTCGTACGGCCCGGGCGTGCAGCTCGCCGTGGAGCTGGGGGCGGCGTCCGCCGACCACTGCACCCACCTGACCGACGAGGACGTGGCGGCCCTGGCCGGCTCCCGGACCGTGGCGACGCTGCTGCCCGGTGCCGAGTTCTCCACCCGCGCCGAGTACCCGAACGCCCGCAGGCTGCTGGACGCGGGCGCCGCGGTGGCGCTCTCCACCGACTGCAACCCGGGGTCGAGCTTCACCAGCTCGATGGCCTTCTGCATCGCGGTCGCGGTGCGCGAAATGGGGATGACCCCGGACGAGGCGGTGTTCGCGGCCACCGCCACCGGCGCCCGGGCGCTGCGCCGGACGGACGTCGGCACTGTCACCGTGGGCGCCCGCGCGGACCTGCTGCTGCTGGACGCCCCCTCGCACGTGCACCTGGCCTACCGCCCGGGTGTGCCGCTGACGGCGGCGGTGTGGCGCAACGGCGTGCGCGAGGTCTGAGGCCCGCGGGGTCACCGGTACCCCGGGGGGACGGAAAGGGAGGGCGCGATCCGCGCCCTCCCTCGTTCCGTGCAGGGTTGTGCCCTGGGCGGGTCCATTTTTTCCGGTTCGCCCCGCCCGGGACAACCGCCGACCGGGGGGATTCCGCACCCGGTGCACCCCGCCGGTCGGCGGGTACGGCAGCGGCCCGGCACGGACCATCCGTG
>NZ_JBEYFP010000366.1:0-5999 GCF_040634455.1 Kitasatospora sp. NPDC007106 | reverse complement strand
GTGTTCCCGGAGGTGCCGAAGCCCGCCGCCGGCGGCGCCACCACCAGCAGCCGGCTGCCGGCCTTCTTGCCGAGCACCGCCTGGTCGAAGGCGGGCACCAGCTGGCCGCTGCCGGCCTGGTAGAGCTGCGGCTTGCCGCCGGTGTCGTAGGAACTGGAGACGTCCTTGCCGGTCGTCCAGTCCTTGGCCGTGTAGTTGACCGTCACCCAGTCGCCCTTGGCGACGGTCGCGCCGTCGCCCTCGTGCACGACGCTCACGACGAACTCGCCGCTCGGCTGGCCCTGCGGCAGGGTGATCTGGGCCTTGGAGCCGAAGTCGCCGGAGACGGTGGGCATCGGGTCCGCGGACTCCACCGGGCTCGGCACCGCGGTGGCCGAGGCGGAGGCGGCGGGCGAGGCGGCGGAGGATCCGGAGGAGCCGCTGCTGCACGCGGCGAGCACCGCGACGAGCAGGGCGGCGAGGGGCACGGCCGGCAGTCCGGCGATTCGTCGCATGGTCGCCAGCGTATGGCCCGGGGACGCCGCAGCCGGGGAGGCGCAAGCACGCACGCGAGGGGTGGCGCCCGGACCCACCCGGACGCCACCCCTCGTGGCCGCCTGTGCCCGGCGCGGGCGTCACATGCCCGCGATGAGCTTCTCCACCCGCTCGTCGACCGACCGGAACGGGTCCTTGCACAGCACGGTGCGCTGCGCCTGGTCGTTCAGCTTCAGGTGGACCCAGTCCACCGTGAAGTCGCGCCGCTGCTCCTGCGCCCGGCGGATGAAGTCGCCGCGCAGCCTGGCCCGGGTGGTCTGCGGGGGCACCGACTTGGCCTCGAAGGTCTTGAGGTCGGTGGTGACCCGGGCCGCCCGGCCCTTGTTCTGCAGCAGGTAGAACAGGCCGCGGCGGCGGTGGATGTCGTGGTACGCGAGGTCGATCTGGGCGACCCGCGGGTTGGACATCGTCATCTGGTGCTTCTCGCGGTACTGCTCGATCAACCGGTACTTCATGATCCAGTCGATCTCGGTGGAGACCTTCTCCAGGTCCTCGGTGCGGACGGCCTCCAGGGTGCGCCCCCAGAGGTCGAGCACCCGGGCCACCGTGCCGGTGTTCAGGCCCTTGCGGTCGGCGAACTCCAGCGCCTTGGTGAAGTACTCCTCCTGGATGTCCAGCGCGCTGGCCTCGCGGCCGTTGGCGAGCCGGACCTGGTGGGTGCCGGTGAGGTCGTGGCTGACCTCGCGGATCGCCCGGATCGGGTTCTCCAGGGTGAGGTCGCGCATCACCACGCCCGCCTCGATGAGGCGCAGCACCAGGTCGGTGGCGCCGACCTTGAGCAGGGTGGTGGTTTCCGACATGTTGGAGTCGCCGACGATGACGTGCAGCCGGCGGTAGCGCTCGGCGTCGGCGTGCGGCTCGTCGCGGGTGTTGATGATGGGACGGGAGCGGGTGGTCGCCGAGCTGACGCCCTCCCAGATGTGCTCGGCCCGCTGGCTGACGCAGTAGACCGCGCCGCGCGGCGTCTGCAGCACCTTGCCGGCGCCGCAGATGAGCTGGCGGGTCACCAGGAAGGGGATGAGGACGTCGGCCAGCCGGGAGAACTCGCCGTGCCGGGCCACGAGGTAGTTCTCGTGGCAGCCGTAGGAGTTCCCGGCCGAGTCGGTGTTGTTCTTGAACAGGTAGACGTCGCCGGCGATGCCCTCCTCGTGGAGCCGTCGCTCGGCGTCCACGAGCAGGCCCTCCAGGATGCGTTCGCCCGCCTTGTCGTGCGTCACCAGCTCGGTGACGTCGTCGCATTCGGGAGTGGCGTACTCGGGGTGCGAGCCCACGTCGAGGTAGAGGCGTGCACCGTTGCGCAGGAAGACATTGCTGCTGCGGCCCCAGGAAACTACGCGGCGGAAGAGGTACCTGGCCACCTCGTCAGGAGACAGACGCCGTTGTCCCCGGAACGTACACGTGACACCGTACTCGTTCTCCAGCCCGAAAATTCGGCGGTCCATGAGGCATCTTTTCTCTTCCGGGGGCATTTCGAAACCCCTTCGGCGGAGCCGAAAAGGTCACGGTGTCGCCGGCAATCCGAACACGGCGCCGCGTCAAATCCCGGAAGGCGCACGTGAATCCCGCACGGCACCGGTGGGGTGCCGTACGGGATTCACACGTGCGGGCTATTCGGCGGCGGGCGCCCCGCCCTCGGCCGCCGGCGGCTCGTCGGCGGCGGGCGCCTCGTCCTCGGCGGCGGAGGCGTCGCCGCCGAGCAGGCGGCCGAGCTGGCTGCCCAGGATGCGCTTGAACTTGCGCTGCTGGACGCGCTTGCGGTCCAGCACCGCGACCTCCAGCTGCTCCGGCGTCATGGCGCGCGGGCTGCCCCCGTTGGGGTCGCGGGCGAGGCCGTCGACGGCCAGCTTGAGGGCCTCGGTGAGGGCCATGCCGGCCCGGTGCCGCTGGCCGAGGTAGTTGCCGATGGAGTCGGCGTTGCCGCCGACCACGACGTAGTTCTTCTCGTCGACGACCGAGCCGTCCGGGGTGAGCCGGTAGATCTGGTCGTCGCCGTCGGTGCGGCCGACCTCGGCGACGACCAGCTCGACCTCGTAGGGCTTGTCGCCGACCGAGGAGAAGATGGTGCCGAGGGTCTGGGCGTAGACGTTGGCGAGGCCGCGGGCGGTGACGTCGGCGCGGTCGTAGGAGTAGCCGCGCAGGTCGGCGTAGCGGACGCCGCCGATGCGCAGGTTCTCGAACTCGTTGTACCGGCCGACCGCGGCGAAGGCGATCTTGTCGTAGATCTCGGAGACCTTGTGCAGCGCCCGGGAGGTGTTCTCCGCGACGAAGACGATGCCGTCGGCGTAGGTGAGCACGACCACGCTTCGGCCGCGGGCGATGCCCTTGCGGGCGTACTCCGCGCGGTCCGCCATGGCCTGCTGAGGCGAGACGTAGAACGGTGTGGACACCGGCGGTCGTCCCCTTCTTCCTGGGTGGGTGGCGGACTAGAGCAGCGGGGCCTGCGGCCCGTTGGGGTGCTCGCGGCGGCCGGCGGTGATGGACATGGCGATCTCCGACACCTCGTCGTCGCCGAGCCGGCGGAAGCCGTCCTCGGTGATCAGCGAGACGATCGGGAAGATGCCGCGGGCCAGGTCGGGGCCGCCGGTGGCGGAGTCGTCGTCGGCGGCGTCGTAGAGCGCCTGCACCGCGAGGGTGGCGGCCTGCTCGCCGCCGAGGTCGTCGCGGTAGAGCTTCTTCAGCGAGCCGCGGGCGAAGACCGAGCCGGAGCCGGTGGCGGCGAAGCCGCGTTCCTCGGAACGGCCGCCGGTGACGTCGTAGGTGAAGATCCGGCCGCGCCCGAGGTCGAGGTCGTAGCCGGCGAAGATCGGCACCACGGCCAGGCCCTGCATGGCCATCGCCAGGTTGGACCGGATCATGGTGGTGAGCCGGTTGGCCTTGCCCTCCAGGGAGAGCACGGCGCCCTCGATCTTCTCGTAGTGCTCCAGCTCCAGCTGGAAGAGGCGGACCATCTCGACGGCGAGGCCGGCGGTGCCGGCGATGCCGACGGCGCTGTACTCGTCGGCCGGGAAGACCTTCTCGATGTCGCGCTGGGCGATCACGTTGCCCATGGTCGCGCGGCGGTCACCGGCGATCACCACGCCGCCGTCGAAGACCGCGGAGACGATGGTGGTGCCGTGCGGCGCCTCGAGCACGCCCTCGGGGAGGCGGCGGTTGCCGGGCAGCAGCTCCGGCGCCTGGCGGCCGAGGAAGTCCATGAACGACGAGGACCCGGGGGTCAGGAAGGCGGCCGGTAGACGCCCGGTGCCACCAGTGTTGGCTTCCACACGATTCCTTCCGTGTTGACGGTCAAGCAGTCGGTCGAGCAGCTGATGTCCGGACCCTACCCGCGTCGGCGCCCCTTGATCCACACGATCGGCGGCGCCGCTGCGGGCGGTGGGAGCAGAGCGCGCTGCAGGCATGCCGTGACACACCTGCAGCGCGGTCTCCGCGGCGCGGTTTCAGGAAGGGAATGCCCCCTCCTACTCGCCGCCCTTCTGCACGAATCCGCGGACGAAATCCTCGGCATTCGACTCGAGGACCTCGTCGATTTCGTCCAGGACGGCGTCGACGTCGTCGCTGAGCTTTTCCTGGCGCTCCTTCAGGTCGTCGGAGGCCTGCGCCTCTGCGGACTGCTCCTCGACCTCTTCGGAGGAGCGGTTCGCCCGCTGCTGGCCGCCGCCGGTGTCCTTACCAGCCATTTCCCTCACCCCGCTCGCTCTGTGTGGTCAGACCCTATCCGCCGGGTACGGCATTCGCGCCCGGTTTACGTTCAACGCTCGGCGCTCACCGGAATGATTCCCCTTCGGCGGGGATTTCACCCCAGGTGATCGAAGAGTTACCCTCCGGACAGTACACGAACCAGATCCTCGGCCGTCCGGCAGCGGTCCAGGAGTTCCTTGACGTGGCTCCTGGTGCCGCGCAGCGGCTCCATGGTGGGCACCCGCTGCAGCGAGTCGCGGCCCGGCAGGTCGAAGATCACCGAGTCCCAGGAGGCCGCGGCGACGTGCTCGGCGTACTGCTCCAGGCAGCGTCCGCGGAAGTACGCCCGGGTGTCCTCCGGGGGCTTGGAGACCGCGCGGGTGACCTCGTCCTCGGTGAGCAGGCGCTCGAACCGGCCGCGGGCCACCAGGCGGTTGTAGAGGCCCTTGTCGGCCCGTACGTCGCTGTACTGCAGGTCCACCAGGTGCAGCCGGGGGTTGTCCCAGTCCAGCCCGTCGCGCTGGCGGTAGCCCTCCAGCAGTTCGCGCTTGGCGATCCAGTCGAGCTCCTTGGACAGGCTCATCGGGTCGCGCTCCAGCCGGCCGAGCACGTCCTCCCAGCGGGCGAGCACGTCCATGGTCTGGTCGTCGGCGTCCTGGCCCCAGCGGTCCTCGACGTACTTGCGGGCCAGCTCGCAGTACTCCATCTGCAGCTGGACGGCGGTGAGCTTGCGGCCGCTGCGCAGCTGGAGGAGGTGGGTCAGGCCCGGGTCGTGCGAGACCCGGTGCAGGGTGCGCACGGGCTGGTCGACGGCCAGGTCGACGGCGATGAAGCCGTCCTCGATCATCGCCAGCACCAGCGAGGTGGTGCCCAGCTTGAGGTAGGTGGAGATCTCCGAGAGGTTGGCGTCGCCGATGATCACGTGCAGTCGGCGGTACTTCTCGGCGTCGGCGTGCGGCTCGTCGCGGGTGTTGATGATCGGCCGCTTGAGGGTCGTCTCCAGGCCCACCTCGACCTCGAAGAAGTCGGCGCGCTGGCTGATCTGGAACCCGTTCGCGGAGCCCTCCTGGCCGAGCCCGACCCGGCCGGCGCCGGTGACCACCTGGCGGGAGACGAAGAACGGGGTGAGGTGGCGGACGATGTCGGCGAACGGCGTCGCCCGCTTCATCAGGTAGTTCTCGTGGGTGCCGTAGGAGGCGCCCTTGTTGTCGGTGTTGTTCTTGTACAGGTGGATCTTCTGCCCGTTGGGCAGTTCCAGGGCGCGGGCGGCCGCCTCGGCCATGATCCGCTCGCCGGCCTTGTCCCAGAGCACCGCGTCGCGGGGGTTGGTCACCTCGGGCGAGCTGTACTCGGGGTGCGCGTGGTCCACGTAGAACCGGGCGCCGTTGGTGAGGATGACGTTGGCGAGGCCGATGTCCTCGTCGGTGAGCTGGCTGGCGTCCGCCACCTCGCGCGCGAGGTCGAAGCCGCGGGCGTCGCGCAGCGGGTTCTCCTCCTCGAAGTCCCAGCGGGCCCGGCGGGCCCGGTGCATCGCCGCGGCGTAGGCGTTGACGATCTGGGACGAGGTGAGCATGGCGTTGGCGTTCGGGTGGCCGGGCACGGAGATCCCGTACTCGGTCTCGATGCCCATCACGCGGCGTACGGTCATGCGGCCCTCCTTGCCCGTAGTGGTCCTGTGAGACGCGCCGTCCGGCTGCGGGGCGGGGGGGCACCGCAGCCGGACGGAGGGTTCGCGGTCCGTAAAGGTACTGAGATCGGAAGGTCGTCGTGTAGGGGAAGAGTGGGGT
>NZ_JBEYFP010000365.1:0-6005 GCF_040634455.1 Kitasatospora sp. NPDC007106 | reverse complement strand
ATGAGATCCCCCGTGGGATCGTCGTCGGTCGTTCTCCGCACCGGAACCGGCAGCGGGTACGGCGGGGGAGTGCCCCCGAACTCCGGGCACCGGGCCTTGTGGTCGCACCAGTCGCACAGCCGGTTGCGGGTGGCCGGGAAGTCGCCCGTCGCCACCGCCCGCGAGATGGTCTCCCACAGCGCCCTGAGCTTGCGCTCCACCGACAGCAGGTCCGCCTCGTCCGGGTCGTACGTGACGACGTCCCCGCCGCCGCCCAGGTACACCAGCTGCAGCCGCCGCGGGACGACGCCCTTCCAGCGCCACACCACCAGGGCGTAGAACTTCATCTGGAACATCGCCTTGCCCTCGAAGTCCCGCGAGGGCGCCCGGCCGGTCTTGTAGTCGACCAGCCGCACCTCACCGGTCGGCGCGACGTCCACCCGGTCGATGTAGCCGCGCAGCAGCACGCCCGGCTCCAGCGGCGTCTCCACGTACAGCTCGCGCTCCACCGGGTGCAGCCGGGTCGGGTCCTCCAGACCGAACCAGCGGTCCACCAGCTTCTCCGCGTCACCCAGCCAGCCCGCCAGCGCCGAACCGTCCTCGTCGCCGGGGAACAGCTGCGCCAGCTCCGGCCGCTCGCCCAGCAGCCGCTCCCACTGCGGGCGCAGCAGCGAACGCGCCAGCTCCGCCGTCCGCTCGCCCGGCGGATGGTCGAAGAGCCGCTCCAGCACGGCGTGCACCACCGTGCCCCGGGTGGCGGCCGCGCTCGGCGGCTCCGGCAGCCGGTCGATCACCCGCAGCCGGTACAGCAGCGGGCAGGTCATGAAGTCGCCGGCGCGCGAGGGCGACAGGCCCGTCGGCGCGGCGGCCGGCCGGGTCGGCGGCTCGGTCTCGGTCTGGTGCATGCCCCCGACCCTATTGCCCCTCGCTCACATCCCGCTGCCGCCCGGCTGACACCGACACCGCTGGAGGCACCGCATCCGGGGTATCACCGAGGTACGGACAGCACCCGACCGCCGCCGCGGGCGCGGCGCGAGGGGCGCGCGCGGCATCCGGACGGAGATCACGTAGCGTGGGCGCGACGGTGCGGGCCACGGCGCCGCGACAGCACGGCGCACCGGCGGGGACGACGAGAGCGAAGGGGACGCGGTGAGCGACACCAGGGGGCAGCGGACCTCCGACCAGCCGTCGGCGGACCGGCCCGAGCGGCCGGAGCCGCGCGGCGGCATCCTGATGGGCCGACCCTTCGGCGTCCCGGTGTACGTCACGCCCTCCTGGTTCGTCATCGCCGCCCTGATCACCTGGGTGTTCGGCGGCCGGCTCAGCGAGGTGCTGCCCGACCTCGGCGCCACCCGCTACCTGGTCTCCTTCTCCTTCGCGGTCGCCTTCTACGCCTCCGTCCTGGTGCACGAACTCGCCCACACCGTGGTCGCCCTCCGCTACCGGCTCTCGGTGCGGCGGATCCAGCTGCAGTTCTTCGGCGGCGTCTCGGAGATCGAGAAGGAGGCCGAGACCCCGGCCCGCGAGTTCTGGCTGGCGTTCGTCGGCCCGCTGCTCTCGCTCGTCCTCGGCGGCGCCTTCTACCTCGCCCTCACCGCCGTCGACACCGACACCGTGCCCGGCGTGCTGCTCGCCGGCCTCATGGTCAGCAACCTCGTCGTCGCCGCCTTCAACCTGCTGCCCGGCCTCCCGCTGGACGGCGGCCGGATGCTGCGCGCCGTCGTCTGGGGCGTCACCGGCCGACCGATGGCCGGCACCGTCGCCGCCGCCTGGGTCGGTCGCGGGCTCGCCCTGCTCGTCCTCTTCGGGCTGCCGCTGTACAGCGCCTCCCGCGACCCCCAGCAGTCCACCACCGACAGCCTGATCGACGGCGTCCTCGCCGCCGTCCTCGCGGTGATCATCTGGAACGGGGCGAGCGGCGCCGTCCGCAACGCCCGGCTCCGCGAGGCCCTGCCCCGGCTCGCCCTGCGCGACCTCGCCCGACGCTTCGTCGAGGTCCCCGCCGACACCCCGCTCGGCGAGGCGCTGCGGCGGGCCCGCGAGGCGCAGGCCGGTGCGATCGTCGTGGTCGACGGCCGCGGCGAGCCCACCGCACTGGTCACCGAGGCCGCCGTCGGCAAGGTGCCCGAGCACCGCCGCCCCTGGGTCGCGGTCGGCGCGCTCGCCCGCGACCTCGAACCCGCCATGCGGCTCGACCTCGACCTCACCGGCGAGCAGCTGCTGACCGCACTGCGGCGCGCCCCCGCGACCGAGTACCTGATCGTCCGCCCCGACGGCAGCCCGTACGGCGTGCTGGCCCTCGCCGACCTCGAACGCAGACTCGCCCGCGAGGTCGGCGGCCGGGTGTAGGCCGACGCACACGGGCGCGCCCCTGTCGGGTTGCCCCTGGCGTGCGCATGCCCCGGCTGGTCGGGGGAGGTCCGGCGTTCCCTTAGGATTGTCTGCATGTCCGAACCGACCGGTGCCACCCGCCGACGCGGGCCCTTCCAGGTCGGGGACCAGGTCCAGCTGACCGACCCCAAGGGCCGCCACTACACGTTCACGCTCCAGGCCGGGAACCAGTTCCACACCCACAAGGGTGCGTTCCCGCACGACGAGCTGATCGGCGCCCCCGAGGGCACGGTCGTACGCACGACGGGCAACGTCCCGTACCTCGCGCTGCGCCCCCTGCTCCCCGACTACGTCCTGTCCATGCCCCGCGGTGCGGCGGTGATCTACCCCAAGGACGCGGGTCAGATCCTGGCGATGGCCGACATCTTCGCGGGAGCCCGCGTCGTCGAGGCCGGCGTCGGCTCCGGCGCGCTCTCCACGTACCTGCTGCGCGCCGTCGGCGACACCGGCATGCTCGCCTCCTACGAGCGCCGCGAGGACTTCGCCGAGATCGCCCGCGGCAACGTGGAGCGCTACTTCGGCGGCCCGCACCCGGCGTGGAAGCTCACCGTCGGCGACCTCCAGGACAACCTGGTCGAGACCGACGTCGACCGCGTCATCCTGGACATGCTCGCCCCCTGGGAGTGCCTGGACGTCGCCTCCAAGGCACTCGTCCCCGGTGGCCTCATCTGCTGCTACGTGGCCACCACCACGCAGATGTCGAAGACCGTCGAGGCGCTGCGCGAGCACGGCACCTTCACCGAGCCGCAGGCCTGGGAGACCATGGTCCGCACCTGGCACCTGGAGGGCCTGGCCGTCCGCCCGGACCACCGGATGATCGGCCACACCGGCTTCCTGCTCACCGCCCGGCGCCTCGCCGACGGCGTCGAGCCGCCGCTGCGCCGCCGCCGTCCGGCCAAGGGCGCCTACGGCGAGGACTACGACAACGGCACCCCGGAGCCCTCGCTCGCCGAGCGTGCCGCGGCCCGCCGGGCCTCCCGCGAGTCGGCCGCCGCCGAGGGCGTCGACCTGCCCTGACACCGTGCAGAACCACCCGCCGAGGGGCGGCGCGCCGGAGGACCTGCTCCGGTGCGCCGCCCCTCGCGGCGTTCCGCGGAGCTCCCCCCGGAAGAGCCGTCGGCCCGGTGTCCCGCGGCGGCCGATCATGTGGCAGGATGCTCGCTCACGACACCCCCTCCTTCGCGCCCCCGGACCTGTCCGTGCCGGGCGCAGCGACCGGGGGAGAGGTCTGTCCGGCGGGCGCGGCGAGGTGGGGGGAGACCCCTCGCGGGGACGGCGGGCACCCGGGCCCGGGGGAGCCCTGACAGCGAGCACCAGCAGCGGCCGAGGGCGGAGCAGACCATGACCACGAGCGGCGTGACCAGCGGCGGACCGAAGGCACCCGGGCATGCGCGCAGCGGGCTGAAGCACTGGGCACTGGTCGCCGCCGGGTGCGGCGCGGTGGTGGCCGGGGCGCTCGCGGCGGACCCGGCGCAGGGCACGCCGACGCCGGTGCGGCCCACCGCGGAGCCGGTGCCGGCGGCCGCCGCACCCGACCCGGGGAAGGCCGAACTTCCCCTTGACTGCGGGCCCTTCGGGGTGTCCGTGGCACTGCGGGCCAGCGCGACGGTGGACGGCGTGCCCAGCACGGTGGTGGCCGCGCACTGCGCGGCCGGCAACGGCACCCCGCCGGACGGCGTCTACCTGATCACCAACGGCCCGGACGGCCGGCCGAAGGTTGCCGAGACGCTGCTCGACCCGGTGAAGGACGGCCTCACCGTCACCGCGCTCACGATCCGCAGCGACGGTGCGATCCGCGGCCACGCCCAGGGCTGGTCCTCGGACGACGTGCCGCGCTGCTGCCCCGACCGGGCGGTGGACCTCAGCTGGACGCGGCAGGGCGAGGACTGGGTGCGGGCGCAGAGCGCCGTGCCCGCCGGACAGGTCTGACCGGCGCCCGCGGGGGCTGACGGGCCGTCCTGCGGGGGCCGGGCTGAGCCGGGCTCAGCCCGGCCGCGCTCACTCGGCGTCGGGGCCGTACACCTCGACCCGGTTCCTGCTGGTCTTCGAGCGCGCGGCGGACACCGTCCCCTACGGCGTGCTGACCGGCGACGCACTGTTCATCGGCGACGTCGGCCGCCCCGACCTGCTGGCCTCCGCCGGCACCGGCGCCGACGAACTCGGCCGGATGCTCTACGACAGCGTCCAGCACAGGCTGATGGCCCTGCCCGACGAGGTCCGGGTCTTCCCCGCCCACGGCGCCGGGTCGTCCTGCGGCAAGAACCTCTCCACCGAGCGGCAGTCCACCATCGGCGCCCAGCGCGCCACCAACTACGCCTGCACACCGATGAGCGAGGAACGGTTCGTCGCCATCGTCACCGCCGGCCAGTCCGCGGCACCCGGCTACTTCGGCCACGACGCCGTGCTCAACCGCCAGGAGCGCGCCCTGTTCGACACCGCCAGCGCCCACCGGCCGCTCACCGTCGACGAGTTCGGCACCCGCCGCGCCGCGGGTGCGGTCGTGGTCGACGCCCGCACCCCGCAGGAGTTCGCCGCCGGACACCTGCGTGGCGCGATCAACGTCCCCGTCGACGGCCGCTTCGCCGAACAGGCCGGCACCGTCCTGTCGCCCGACGCCGAGATCCTGGTCGTCGCACCCGACGGCCGCGAGGACGAGGTGGTGACCCGCCTCGCGCGCATCGGCTTCGACCGCACCGCCGGCCACCTCGACGAGCCCGAGAGCACCCTCGCCGCGTTCGCCGACGACCTCACCCCCGCCAGCCGGCTCACCGTCGACCAGCTGCGCACCGCCCTCGCCGCCGAGCACCCGCCGCTCGTCGTCGACGTCCGCAGCTGCGGCGAGCGCGCCGAGGGGGCGGTGGACGGCTCGCTGCACATCGCCCTGAACGAACTGCCCGGCCGCCTCGCCGAGATCCCGGCCGACCGGCCCCTCGTCCTGCACTGCGCCGGCGGCCACCGCTCCTCCATCGCCGCCAGCCTGCTGCGCCACTACGGCTTCGCCGACGTGTCGGACCTGCTCGGCGGCTACGGCGCCTGGCAGGCCGCCGGGCGGGCCGCGGTCTGAGCCGGCGCGGGCGTCACCGGCGGGCGACCGTACGGGGGTCAGAACCAGTGCAGGCAGTGCGGGGAGCGCTCGGCCCGGAAGAGGGCGTCGGCGAGCAGGGCCGCACCCGGGCGGTGGGCCCGGACGTGTCCGGCGCGCACCAGCGTGCTCGGGGTGGTGCCGCCGAGGTAGATCGACCCCAGGTCGCTCACGTCCAGGGACAGGTCGGGCTCCCGGTCCGTCGGGACGCAGTCGGCCCTGCCGCCCCGGACGGTCAGCAGGTGGCGGCCGCGCTCGCCGAGGAACGGGTCGTCGACGTCGAGGACGAGCTCGCCGTCCGAGCACCAGCCGCGTGCGGTGAGCGCCCGGGGGACGTCCAGCAGCCGGACCCAGAGCCAGTCGGTGTCGCCGGTCACCTCGGCGGCGCGGAAGTCCTCGAACTGCCAGCGCAGCGGATGCCCGGTCGGGACGTGCTTGAACACGACCCGGTCGGCCAGGTCGTGGTCGAGCAGGAACCGGGCCAGGGCGGTGGTGACGGCGTCCCCGGTGGTGACGATCTCGTCGACGGTCAGGGTCCCGGCCTCGAACAAGT
>NZ_JBEYFP010000364.1:0-6016 GCF_040634455.1 Kitasatospora sp. NPDC007106 | reverse complement strand
AGGACCTGCTGGACGTGGTGGGCCTGAACCCGGAGTACATCAACCGGTACCCGCACCAGTTCTCCGGCGGCCAGCGCCAGCGCATCGGCATCGCCCGCGGTCTCGCGCTCAAGCCCGAGGTGATCATCTGCGACGAGCCGGTCTCCGCGCTCGACGTCTCCGTCCAGGCCCAGGTGATCAACCTGCTGGAGCAGCTCCAGAAGGACTTCGAGCTCTCCTACATGTTCATCGCCCACGACCTCTCGATCGTCCGGCACATCTCCGACCGGGTCGGCGTGATGTACCTCGGCACGATGGTCGAGATCGGCTCGGACGAGGAGATCTACGAGCACGCCACCCACCCGTACACCCAGGCGCTGCTCTCCGCCGTCCCGGTGCCCGACCCGGCCGGCCGCGAGGGCCGCGAGCGGATCATCCTCTCCGGTGACATCCCCTCGCCGGCCAACCCGCCGTCCGGCTGCCGCTTCCGCACCCGTTGCTGGAAGGCCGAGGAGCGCTGCAGCACCGAGCTGCCGCTGCTGGCCGTCCCGGAGATCGGCGAGGGCCCGGCCAAGCACGCCTCGGCCTGCCACTTCGCCGCGGTCCGCGAGCCCGTCGCGGTGGCCTCCTGACCGGCCGGACGACCCCTTCGCGGGCCCGTGGTGCGAGCGCACCACGGGCCCGCGGGCTTTTCGGCACCCATCCGGCCGTATCCAGCTCGCGCCGCCGGTGCCCCGATCCTTCGATGGGGTGTGATGCGTCATACACCCAGAGGAGGAAGCCTCATGCCTGCAGCGACGAGAGTGCGCTGGGCCGTGGTCGTCGCGACGAGCGTGGTCCTGGTGGCCACCGGCTGCGGCAGCAGCGGGGGCGGAGGTGGAAGCAGCGGCGCCAGCGGAGGCACCGGCGGCATCGTGACCGCCTGGTGGGGTGACCCGCAGAACCCGCTCGAGCCGGCGAACACCAACGAGGTCAACGGCGGCGCCGTACTCAACATGATCTTCAGGGGTCTGATCCAGTACGACCCCAAGACCAGCGCGCCGCAGAACGCCAACGCGGAGTCGATCACCTCGGACGACCAGCAGAACTGGACGGTCAAGCTCAAGCCGGGCTGGAAGTTCAGCGACGGCACCACGGTGACCGCGAAGTCCTACGTGGACGCCTGGAACTACGGTGCCCTCTCCACCAACAAGCAGCTGAACAGCAGCTTCTTCTCCTACATCCAGGGTTACGACCAGGTCGCACCGGCCTCCGGCAACCCGACCGCCCAGACCCTGTCCGGTCTGAAGGTCGTCGACGACAACACCTTCACCGTGGCGCTCAACCAGAAGTTCTCCACCTGGCCCGCCACCCTCGGCTACTCGGCATTCGTCCCGCTCCCGGCGAGCTTCTTCTCCGACCACGCGGCCTACCTCAACAAGCCGATCGGCAACGGCCCGTACGAGATCGCCTCGTGGACCAAGAGCGCGAAGATGGAGCTGCGGCCGTTCTCCGGCTTCAGCGGCACGGACAAGCCCAAGAACGGCGGCATCGACCTCAAGGTCTACACCGACACCAACGCCGCCTACGCCGACCTCCAGGCGGGCAACCTCGACGTCGACAACGGCCTGCCGAACAGCGCGCTGAAGACCGTCGAGACCGACCTCAACGGGCGCTTCCTCAACACCCCGGCCGGCATCATCCAGACCATCTCCTTCCCGCTGTACCAGGCGAACTGGAACACCCCGAACGCGCAGAAGGTCCGCCTCGGCCTCGCCATGGCGATCGACCGGAACACCATCACCAAGGTCGTGTTCAACAACACCCGCACCCCCGCCAGCGACTGGACCTCCCCGGTGCTCGGCGCCGCCGGCGGCTTCAAGGAGGGCATCTGCGGCCAGGCCTGCACCTACAACCCGACCATGGCCAAGCAGCTCGTCCAGGAGGGCGGCGGCATCCCCGGCGGCCAGCTCACCATCTCCTACAACGCCGACGGCCCGCACAAGGAGTGGGTCGACGCCGTCTGCAACAGCATCAACAACGCCCTCGGCAACACCAGCGCCTGCGTCGGCAACCCGATCGGCACCTTCGCGGACTTCCGCAACCAGGTCACCACCAAGAAGATGACCGGCCCGTTCCGCACCGGCTGGCAGATGGACTACCCGCTGATCCAGAACTTCCTGCAGCCCGTGTACACCACCGGCGCCTCGTCGAACGACTCCGGCTACAGCAACCCGCAGTTCGACTCCCTGGTCAACCAGGCCAACGCCAACCCGGACAATTCTTCGGCGATCAGCCAGTTCCAGGACGGCGAGAAGCTGCTCGCCACCGACCTGCCCGCGATCCCGCTCTGGTACCAGAACGGCACCGTCGGCTGGTCCGACCGCGTCACCAACGTCCTGCTCAACCCGTTCAGCGTCCCGGTCTACGACCAGATCACCGTCAAGTAGTCGGCAGCGGCTGCCGGGGCCGCACGGCCCCGGCGCCGCCCTTCCGGCGGCCCCCTGGAGGTTCGCATGGGACGCTACGTCATCCGACGCCTGCTCCAGATGATCCCGGTGTTCCTCGGGAGCACCTTCCTCATCTTCGTGATGGTCCACGCGCTCGGCGACCCCGTGAACGCCCTCTTCGGCGACCGGGCCCCCGACCCGGTCGTCGCCGAGCAGATCCGCAAGCAGTACAACCTGGACGAGCCGCTGTGGCTCCAGTACCTGATCTACATGGGGAACCTGTTCCGCTGGGACTTCGGCACCACCTTCAACGGGCAGTCGGTCACCTCGCTGCTCGCCACCGCCTATCCGGCGACGATCAAGCTGACCGCGGTGGCCTTCACCATCGAGGTGATCTTCGGCGTCGGCTTCGGCCTCATCAGTGGTCTGCGCCGCGGCGGCTGGTCGGACAACACGGTGCTGATCTTCACCCTGGTCGTCATCTCCATCCCCACCTTCGTCACCGGCTACGTGCTCCAGTACCTGGTCGGCGTGCAATGGGGCATCCTGCCCGCCACCGCCGGCGAGGACCTCAGCCTCCAGTCGCTGCTGCTACCGGGCATCGTGCTCGCCTCCGTGTCGCTCGCCTACGTCGCCCGCCTCACCCGCACCACCGTCGCCGAGAACTCCCGGGCCGACTTCGTGCGCACCGCGACGGCCAAGGGCCTACCGCGCCGCCGGGTGACGATCAACCACCTGCTGCGCAACTCGCTGATCCCGGTCGTCACCTTCCTCGGTGCCGACCTCGGCGCGCTCATGGGCGGCGCGCTGGTCACCGAGCGGATCTTCAACATCCACGGCGTGGGCTTCTACCTCTACCAGGGCATCGTCCGCCAGAACACGGCCACGGTCGTCGGCTTCGTGACCGTCCTGATCATCATCTACCTGGCGGCCAACCTGCTCGTCGACCTGCTCTACGCGGTCCTGGACCCGAGGATCCGTTATGCCTGACCAGGAGAAGTACAACAAGGCGGACCCGCTCGCGGACGCCGGCACCGAGGAAGAAGAGATCCAGAGTGCCGTCGAGAGCCGGACCTTCGACCTCGGCACCATGGAAGCGCAGACTTTAATCAAGAACGAACGCCTCGACGACGAGCCCGAGATCGCCGCTGCCGACGACCGCGTCAAGCCGCGCAGCCTCTGGCAGGACGCCTGGCGGGACCTGCGCCGCAACCCGATCTTCATCATCTCCGGACTGCTCATCATCTTCCTGGTGATCATGGCGATCTGGCCCGGGCTGTTCACCTCCACCGACCCGCTGAAGTGCGACCTCTCGAAGGCCCAGCAGGGCTCCGAGTCCGGCCACCCCTTCGGGTTCGACGGGCAGGGCTGCGACGTCTACGCCCGCACCGTGTACGGCGCCCGCGCCTCCATCACGGTCGGCGTCTGCGCGACCGTCGGCGCCGCCCTGGTCGGCACCACGCTCGGCGGCCTGGCCGGCTTCCTCGGCGGCTGGTCCGACTCGCTCATCTCCCGGGTCGCCGACATCTTCTTCGGCATCCCGATCCTGCTCGGCGGCCTGGTCTTCCTCTCGGTCATCCCGAGCCGGTCGATCTGGATCGTGGTCGCCTTCATCGTGGTGCTCGGCTGGCCGCAGATCGCCCGCATCGGCCGAGGCGCCGTGATCACCGCGAAACAGCAGGACTACGTCACCGCGGCCCGGGCCCTCGGCGCGAGCAACTCGCGGCTGATGCTCCGGCACATCCTGCCCAACGCGGTCGCCCCGATCATCGTTGTGGCCACCATCGCGCTCGGCACCTACATCGCCCTGGAGGCCACCCTGAGCTTCCTCGGCGTCGGCCTCAAGCCGCCGACCGTCTCCTGGGGCATCGACATCTCCTCGGCCTCGGCGACCTTCCGCAACGCCCCGCACATGCTGCTCTACCCGGCCGGTGCCCTGAGCATCACCGTCCTGGCGTTCATCATGCTCGGCGACGCCGTCCGCGACGCACTCGACCCGAAGCTGCGCTGAGAGGGGCCCCCACCAACCATGAACAGCGGCAACAGCGACGACGACGCCGGAGCCATCCGGATCGATCCCCAGGCGTCCGGCGCCGGCAGCCCGGCCGGCGACGTCCTGCTCGACGTGCGCGGGCTGCAGGTCGAGTTCCGCACCCGCGACGGCGTCGCCAAGGCCGTCAACGGCGTGAACTACTCCGTCGCCGCCGGTGAGACGCTCGCCGTCCTGGGCGAGTCGGGCTCCGGCAAGTCGGTGACCGCCCAGGCCGTCATGGGCATCCTCGACAGCCCGCCCGGCTACGTCACCGGCGGCGAGATCGTCTTCAAGGGCCGCGACCTGCTCAAGCTCGGCAAGGAGGAGCGCCGGAAGATCCGCGGCGAGCAGATGGCCATGATCTTCCAGGACGCGCTGTCCGCCCTGAACCCCGTCCACTCGGTCGGCACGCAGCTCGGCGAGATGTACCGGGTGCACCGCGGGGCCTCCCGCAAGGAGGCCAAGGCCAAGGCGATCGAGCTGATGGAGCGCGTGCGGATCCCCGCCGCCAAGGAACGCGTCAACGACTACCCGCACCAGTTCTCCGGCGGCATGCGCCAGCGCATCATGATCGCCATGGCGCTGGCCCTGGAACCGGACCTGATCATCGCGGACGAGCCGACCACCGCGCTGGACGTGACCGTCCAGGCGCAGGTCATGGACCTGCTGGCGGATCTCCAGGCCGAGTACAACATGGGTCTGATCCTGATCACCCACGACCTCGGCGTGGTCGCCGACGTGGCCGACAAGATCGCCGTGATGTACGCCGGCCGGATCGTCGAGACGGCGCCCGTCCACGAGCTGTACGCGAACCCCGCCCACCCCTACACCAAGGGCCTGCTCCGGTCGATCCCGCGACTGGACCAGAAGGGCGAGGACCTGTACGCCATCAAGGGCCTGCCGCCCAACCTCTTCAAGGTGCCGTCCGGCTGCGCGTTCAACCCGCGCTGCGACGTGGCCACCGACCTGTGCCGCACCGAGATCCCGGTGCTGCACCAGGTGCTCGACAAGGACGGTGCGGAGCTCGCCGGCCGCCGCAGCGCCTGCCACCTCTGGAAGGAGACCCTCCATGGCTGAGCCCATCCTGGAGGTCAAGGACCTGGTCAAGCACTACCCGCTGCACCAGGGCATCCTCTTCAAGAAGCAGGTCGGTGCGGTCAAGGCCGTCGACGGCATCTCCTTCGAGCTGCACAAGGGCGAGACCCTCGGCATCGTCGGCGAGTCCGGCTGCGGCAAGTCGACGCTCGCCAAGGTGCTGATGAACCTGGAGCGGGCCACCTCCGGCCAGGTGCTCTTCAAGGGCGAGGACATCTCCCGGCTGTCCGGCGCGGCCCTCAAGGCCGTCCGCCGCAACATCCAGATGGTGTTCCAGGACCCGTACACCTCGCTGAACCCGCGGATGACGGTCGGCGACATCATCGGCGAGCCCTTCGAGATCCACCCGGAGGTGGCGCCCAAGGGCGACCGGCGCAAGGCGGTGCAGGACCTGCTGGACGTGGTGGGCCTGAACCCGGAGTACATCAACCGGTACCCGCACCAGTTCTCCGGCGGCCAGCGCCAGCGCATCGGCATCGCC
>NZ_JBEYFP010000363.1:0-6030 GCF_040634455.1 Kitasatospora sp. NPDC007106 | reverse complement strand
CTCCCAGTCGAGGTTCCACAGGCGGGCGACGTGGGCGACGCCGCCGATCCGGCGCGTCGACTGGATGCTGCGGCAGGCCCGGCCTGCGCGCGCTTCGCACAGCCAGCAGGACCGGTCGCAGACCGGGCACCCGTCCGCGGTTGGCTTTAAGAAGCCGTTGTCTTATCGGACGTGATCGAGGCATTTCCGCTGGTGAGACATAGTGTCGGCAGCCGGGCGGCAGGGTTGGTCCATCGGGATCGTCTCGTCGGTGGAGGTGCCGGATGGCGTCGGTGGTGGGGCTGCTGGAGGAGCGGGAACTCGCCGCGCGGCAGCGGGTGGAGTCGTTGCGCGAGGCTGCGGACCGGATCCTGGCCGAGCTGGCGGCCGCTGAGACAAACTGGGAACGGTGGGTGATCGCCCGGGAGAGGGTCGATCAGGTCCTGTCCGCCCCGCGCGGGCCGGAGATGCCGGCGGTGCCCGAGGACAAGCCCTCCGAGCGGGCCGGCCGGGCTCCGGTTCGGTCGGCCCGCTCGGTGGTGCCGGTGCGCCGAAACGGACTGGACGCGACCGCGCTGGCACCGGACTACCAGAGGATCGTCAACCTTCTGGTAGACCATCAACGATCGGGCTCGGGCGGGGCGATGGGCTGCCAGGAGATCGCGGCCGCGCTGGGGCTGGACGTAGTTGCGGCGAAGGTCGAAGGAGTGCGGTCGAAGGCGAAGCGCCTGGTCGAGCGCGGCTGGCTGGCCGAGGACGTGCCGGGCCGGTTCAGCATCGCCGGCGGGCCAGGCGACGGCTCATGACCATGGTCATCGACCACCAGATCATCGCCTCGGCGGTGTCGGTGCGGGCCTCGTAGTCCCGCGCGAGGCGGCGTGAGCGCATCAGCCACGCGAACGTGCGCTCCACCAGCCACCTCTTCGGCAGCACGACGAACCCGGTGGTGTCGTCACTGCGCTTGACCACCGTCAACGCGATCCGCCAAGCATTCGCGGCGAGGTCGACCAGGCGACCGGTGTAGCCGCCGTCCGCCCACACCAGGGTCAGCCGCCAGAACCGCTCTCGGAGCCGGGCCAGGAGGGTTCGGACGGCGTCGCGGTCGGTGACGGACGCGGCGGTGACCACCACGGCCAACAGCAGCCCGAGGCTGTCCACCACGATGTGCCGCTTGCGCCCCGGGACCTTCTTCCCGCCGTCGTAGCCGGACGTGGCCCTCGGCACCGACGCGGCGGCCCGCACCGACTGCGAGTCGATGATCCCCGCTGTCGGCTCCGGATCCCGCCCGGCCGCCTCGCGGACCCTCCCACGCAGACGGTCGTGCAGTTCCTTGATCAAGCCCTGGTCGCGCCAGCGCCGGTAGAAGGCGTAGACCCGGTCCCACGCGGGGAAGTCGACGGGCATCGCCCGCCAGGAAATGCCGCCGGCGACCAGGTAGCGCACAGCATCCAACATCTGCCGGTGGCAGTAGCCTTCCGGCTGCCCGCCCCGGCCCTCCAGCCACCCCGGCACAGGCAACGACGAACGAACAACCGCCCACTCCTCATCCGTCATGTCCGACGGATACCGCCGCAGCCTCTCCGGACGATCGGCCGCGTTCCCGTACACGTGCGCGAGGCAATCACACGATCGGGCAACCGAATTGGACTCCACCAACTCCCGCACGGAAGACTGCGACACCAGGGCCTCCTGGAACCTCGACCGGCTTCGACAACCTTCGAGCTACCAAGAGGCCCTGTCTTCATGCACCGACCGGCTGACGATCACCCCAACGAGACTCCCGCTCGATCGACACGTCCCACGATCGGTCCGACAACGGCTTCTCACATCACTAACGCAGTTTCAGGGCCTGGATTGCCGACACCCGGGAGCCTCGTCAGGGCCGTCTCCTCGAGGTCGTCGCCTGTGGGACCGGCCCGGGTGCGGGCCGGATGTCGTGGGTGCAACTGAGTGCGTGCTTCGCGCGTCCGTCCCGTTCGTGACGATACATTTGATACCCGCGACACGGTTCGGCCGGGTCCTGGCTGCGGGCACCGTCGGGCCGGTGCTGGCCGCGGTCCTGCTGTGGAACGTCCCGCTGGCCGGGCAGTGGCGGGGCGAGCCCGCGCTCGCGCAACTCCTGGCGCAGTCCCCGCCCGGGCCGGGGCCCTGGGAGAGCTACCCCAAGGGCATGGATCTGCTCGAATCCGGGCTCGATGAGCAGGACTCCCGGAACTTCGTGCTCCACGGCAGCGACTTCCTACGCCACGGCTTCTCGCAGGGCATCAAGCGGTTCGATTCGCCGACCTGGGCTTGGCTCTACACCCACCGGCGCCGCCGGTCGCAGAGCGACAAGCCTTGGACCTACCAGTCGTTCCGGCCGACCGGCAGCTCCAAGGCGGATGACCAGTCCTACACCTGCCTCATACAGGACAAAACCTTCAAGGAAGAGGGATGCCAGGCCTGGTACGGCGAACTCCGCTACGGCCAGTACGTCGTCGACATTGCTGTGCTCGGTCGGGAACAGGCGCCCCATGCCCTCGAGCTCCTCCAGCAGGCCGTGCGCGCCACCGACGACCTCATGCCGGAATAACCAAGTGTGGACCGTGTCGATCACCTGCCTCATCTGCCAAGGGAGTGGGCCGCCGAGTACCGCTAGGCGCCGACCGGTCCGGCGATCACCCCATCGAGACTCTCGTTCGATCGCCAAGCTCCTTGATCGGTACGACAACGGCTTCTAATCACGAGTTGTGACGTCGGTTGTTCACGAGTTTGGGAGGCACCCCGAACCACGGACGGGTGATGTTCACGAGTTTTGACGTCACCGGGGTACTTGCCAGGGCGGCATCGGGGTGCTCCTGGTGAAAGGCCCTGGTCATGCCGCAGATGTCGAAGGTCGAGCTGTACGCCGCGATCCGGCGCGACCACCGGGACGGCATGAAGCTGCGGGAGATCGAGCGCAAGTACAACGTGTCGTGGCGGACGATCAGGAAGGCCGTGGACTCGGTCTGGCCGGAGCCGCGGAAGAAGCTCCCGCCCCGGGCGACCGCGCTGGACCCGTTCAAGGCGGTGGTCGACGGGATCCTGCGGGCCGATCTGGATGCGCCGCGCAAGCAGCGGCACACGGTCACCCGGATCTTCCACCGCCTGGTCGCCGAGCACGGTGCCGATGTCTCCTACCAGCGCGCAGCTCAACAAGACTATCGCCCGCTACGGCCGCGTCGACCTGCTCTGCATCGACGAGCTCGGCTGTGCGCCACGAGGCGCTGATGGATCTCGCGGGATGAAAGGCCCGCCGCCGGTCCTCGCAGGGACCGGTTGAAGCTGGAGGCAGGCTGATCCCCGGGTTGGGGGTGAGGCCGGAAGCAGCCTCGACAACGTAGGGGCGGACCGACACCACCAGACGGTTCGTGCCCGCAAGCGAAGACGGAATGGGTGCAAGGAAACTGAACCAGTGGTTGACGTCCCGTGAGTCGTCAGCGGCCTGCCGAATCTGGTGGATGGGCCGCTTTGCAGTGCTGGAGAGCGCCATAGCCGATGGACTCTCCTCTTCTCTCGCCTTTAGCCCATGGGCGCTGGGAGGCCCGGACCAAGACTGCGATGTGCGGTCCGTGGCGATGCTGCCGGGGTATAGCTGGGCACCGAAGCCGTCACAGAGATCCTCAGTGAACGTGGGAAGCGATCTGGCATCGCCCTTCCCGTCCGGCCTCCAGCCGGGCGGCGGGCAGGCGCGACGCCCGCTGATGGCGCCAGATCGTGGCGGAGTCGCCGTAGTACTCGGAGGCCGGGAAAGCCGGTCACATGGGGAAGGGCGACAGCGTGATGGCAGCAGGACTGCTGTCGGGGAGGAACGTTGTTGAATAACGACGCGCCGTTGACACCTTGGCCGAGCATTTTCGCGGCCGAGCGACGGGTACTCGATCATCAGCTCAAGCTGCACCGATGGGCAAGGAACGAACCGGTCCGCCGGTTCGGCGATGTATTCAACTTGATCTGCGACCGGGCCACGCTGTTGGTGGCCTGGGAGCGGGTGTCCGGCAACCGGGGTGCCAGGACAGCGGGCGTGGACGCGGTCACCCGCTACCACGTCGAGGAACGCCAGGGAGTGATCCCGTTCCTGGAGGACCTCCGGTCCTCGCTCAGGGACGGGTCGTTCACTGCACTGCCCGTCAAGCAGGCGGTGATCCCCAAGAAGAACGGCAAGGTCCGTTACCTGGGGATCCCGACCCTGCGCGACCGGGTCGCGCAGATGGCCCTCAAGCTGGTCCTGGAGCCGATCTTCGAGGCCGACTTCTATCCGTCGTCGTACGGGTATCGGCCTGGTCGTCGGGCCCAGGATGCCATCGCCGAGATCCACCACTTCACCCGCAAGCCGTCGACCTACGAGTGGGTCATCGAGGGCGACATCAAGGCTTGCTTCGACAACGTCGACCATCACGTCCTGATGGACCTGGTGGCCGAGCGCATCAAGGACCGCAAGGTCCTGCGGCTGGTCAGCGCATTTCTGCGGGCCGGGGTTGCCGAGCTGCACGGTGGACTCGCGGAGACCCTCACGGGCACTCCGCAAGGAGGAGTCGCCTCTCCGCTGCTGGCCAACATCTATCTCTCCGTCCTGGACCGGTACTTCTCGCGGATCTGGGATGCGGAGATGACACCTCCCTGGCGTCGGCAGTATCGACGCCGGACGGGGCGGCCGAACTTTCGGCTGGTGCGTTACGCCGACGACTTCGTCGTCCTCGTGCACGGCACGAGGTCGGAGGCCGAAACGCTCAAGGCAGAGATCGGCGAGTTGCTGGCCCGCAGGCTGAAGATGACCCTCTCGGACGAGAAGACCCACATCACCCATATCGACGACGGCTTCGTCTTCCTCGGCTTCCACATCCAGCGGAGGCCCTTCGGCGACGGCCGGCGCGTCGTGCTCACCATCCCGTCCAAGCCGGCCTTGGCGTCGGTGATGCACAAGATCAAGAAGCTAACGGGGCGAAGCACGACCTCGCTCTCGTTGGAGGAGGTGCTGCGGACGGTCAACCCGGTCCTTCGGGGCTGGGCGGCCTACTTCCGCTACGGCGTCTCGAAGCGGACATTCTCCTACCTCGGCTGGTACGCGTGGTGGCGGATGCTCCGGTGGATTCGCTACAAGCACCCCCGGATGACCTGGAAACAGCTGCGGCGCCGCTTCTACGGGGCTGACCGCATCACCGAGGGCGGGCTCGTCCTCTACAACCCGGCGAAGATGCGGGTCGAGCGCTACCGCTTCCGCGGAGCGCAGATCAGCACGCCCTACAACATCGACGAGGTCGATCCGCACGGGGCTCGCTTCCGCCGGACCAGCCACGACGATGCGGCCTTCGTCGGCCAGGTCAGCGAATACCTCGCCTGATCCATCGGGTCACGTGGAGAGCCGGATGCCCGGCCAACGGGCACGTCCGGTTCGGCGGGCGGGGACGGGAAGACCGACACCCGAGAGGGTGCACGGCGTCCCGTCCCCGACCCAACACATGGAACTCGACCGCCACGGCGCCGAACTGCTCTTCCAGGTCCTCACCGAACGCGAGGAGAAGAACAGCGTGGCCATCGCCTCCAACGAGAGCTTCGGCGGCTGGACCAAGACCTTCACCGATCCCTGCCTCTGCGCGGCCATCGTCGACCGCCTCACCTTCAACGGCACCATCATCGAGACCGGCACCGACTCCTACCGCCTCGCTACCACGCGAGCCCGAGCCGAACAAGCCGCTGCCAGCTGACCTGCCTGCGGCCCGCCACCTCGCCGGGAACGGGCCGCACCACTGGCGTCCTCAGCTGACAGTGAAGCCACCATGGACCGCCGTCTCGCGGAGCCAGCCGAGCCAGTCACACCACAAACCATCGGTCTCCAGCTCGGCACGTAGGTCGGCTGACGCCTCCTCATACTGGTTCAGTGCCTGCATGATTTCTTCGCCGCCGACCAGCCACGGACCGCTGCTCAGCAGCTTGAACTCCGGAATCCCGACCTTTCCCGGGACGGTCTGGGCCGAGGCGGCACGCTCGGCCGCGTTGAACGCATCCCTCCGAGCTTGGTCAGCCGACCGCCAG
>NZ_JBEYFP010000362.1:0-6054 GCF_040634455.1 Kitasatospora sp. NPDC007106 | reverse complement strand
CATCCGTCCAGGGCCGGGAACGCAGCAGCGCCGGCTCCACCAAACCCCCGTGTTGGTGGAGCCGGCGCTGCTGCGTGCGCTGCCGCCGAGGCCGTCCGGGCCCGGGCATACGGCCGCGCCGCGACGGGCTCGGCCAGTATATTGGCCCGGAGCCAGTCAACGTTCGGAGCAGACACGATGGCACCTCGCGGGGAATCGGTCAATGAGGAGATGCGCCGGCGATCCTGCCGCCGAATCATGCGCGCCACCGTCGAGCTCGTCGACCAGCACGGATACGCAGGGACGACGCTCAGTGACATAGCGGAGCATGCAGGGCTCGCCCGCGGCCTGGTCTCGTACTACTTCGACGGCAAACGGCTGCTGATGCAGTCCGCCACCCACCGCCTGATGCACCTGGAGCTGGGCGCGGCACTGGCGGCGATGCCCGAGGATTCCTCGCCGGAGGCACGGCTGGCACGGGCCATCGACGCCGTCCTCGGTCTCGCCATGGACCATCCGCGGGTGATGCGCGCACACCTGGCGCTGATCCTCGATCCGGACGTCGGCGCCTTCGTGCAGGATCCGGAGCAGCGGCAGTTGGGCGCGATCCTGCGGGGGCTGTTGAAGGACTGGGGCGCCCCGGATCCGGTCGCCGAGCACGCGGTGCTGCGCAGCGCGTTGATGGGCGGCTGCATCGGGGTGCTGCTGCCGGGGGCGTCCACGCCGCTGGCCCCGATCCGCGCGGATCTCTTCGCGCGCTACGGGCTCGCCTGGGAGCTGGGGGTGCCGCCGCAGCCCGAGGCGCCCGAGCGCGCCCAGGCATCCGTCCGCGGGGGGATCTCGACCCGGGCGTGACGGCCTGCCCCCGGGCACGCACGTCCGGGCCGGCTCGGGGCTGTCGGCCTCGTTCGGCGGGTCGATAATCGGCTCGTGGGCACCAGCCGCGATCTCGTCCGGGGCCGTGCGTGTTACGCCGCCGGGGCCTGGCGCGAGGCCTTCGAGAGCCTCAGCGCCGCCGACGGAGCCGCACCGGTGGGCGCCGACGACCTGGAGCTGCTGGCCAGGTCCGCCTACATGCTCGGGCTCGACGAGGACTACGTGGCCCGGCTGGAGCGCGCCCACGCGGATTGGCTGGACGCCGGTGACGTGCCACGGGCCGTCCGCTGTGCGGTGTGGATCGGCCACAGCATGCTGTTCCGGGGCCACGGCGCGCGGGCGAGCGGTTGGTTCTCCCTCGGTGAGCGCCTCCTGAAGGCCGACGGGCGGGACTGCGTCGAACGCGGGTACCTCCTGATCCCCGTGTGGCTGGCCCAGATGGGCGGCGGCGACTGGCAGGCCGGCCACGCGACGGCGGCCGAGGCTGCCGAGGCCGGTGAGGCGTTCGGCGACGCCGACCTGGTGTGGTTGGCGCGCGACGAACAGGCCCGGGCCCTGGTGAACCTGGACCGTGTGCACGAGGGCCTTCGCCTGGTGGACGAGACGCTCGTGGTCGTCGAGTCCGGTGCGCTGTCTCCGATCGTCAGCGGCATCGTCTACTGCAACACCATCAGCTTCTGCCACGACCTGTACGAGCTGCGCCGACTGCGCGAGTGGACGGGCGCCCTGACCCGGTGGTGCGAGCGCCAGCCGCAGATGGTCGCGCACAACGGACTGTGCCTCGTGCACCGGGCCGAGGTGATGCAGTACGGCGGTGCCTGGACCGCCGCGCTCGACGAGGCCCGCCGCGCCGCCGAACACTTCACCCGGGGTGTGCTGAACCGGATCGCCTGCGGGCAGGCCCACTACCGGCAGGGCGAGATCCACCGGCTGCAGGGCCGCCCGGCCGAGGCCGAGGCCGCCTACCGGGAGGCCAACCGCTGCGGGTTCGAGCCGCAGCCCGGGTTCTCCCTGCTCCGGTTGGCGCAGGGCAACGGCGAGGCGGCAGCGGCCACGGTCCGCCGCGCCGTGTCCGAGCACACCCGGGACCTGGAGCGGGCGGCCCTCCTCCCGGCGTACGTCGAGATCATGCTGGCCGGCGGCGACATCGACGCCGCGGCCGAGGCCGCCCGCCGGTTGAAGGCCGTCGCGGAGCGCCAGGACGGCGACGTGCTCCGCGCGGCGGCGGCGTACGGCGTCGCCTCCGCGGCACTGGCCGGGGGCGACGCCTCCGCCGGTCTCGCCGCGGCTCGGCGGGCGTGGCGCGGGTGGCAGGAGCTCGAAGTGCCGTACGAGGCCGCGCGGGCGCGCGTCCTGGTGGCGCTCGCCTGCCGTGCGCTCGGTGACGGCGACACCTCCGATCTGGAGCTCCAGGCGGCCCGCACGGTCTTCGTCGGGCTCAAAGCCGGGCCGGACGTCGCCCGTCTGGATTCCCTCGCCCGCGGCGGACCGGGCACGCACCCGGGCACCGGCGCAGGTGGGGCCCCGGTCACGGGGCCGGCCGGCTACGGTCTCTCGCCACGCGAGGTCGAGGTGCTCCGGGAGGTGGTCGGTGGTGCGACCAACCGGCAGATCGCCGTCGCCCTGGTGATCAGCGAGCACACCGTCGCCCGGCACCTGCAGAACATCTTCGGCAAGCTGGGTGTCTCCTCCCGCACGGCGGCGAGCACCTTCGCGCTGGAGCACGGCCTGGTCTGAGCCGGATGGCCAGGATTGACCATGCCTCCCCGCACCGGATCGGTGCCGGATTGGTGAATGTGCGCGACGCGGTGTCCGCCCCCGCGGACCTAGCGTCGAACTGTCCGAAGGGGAGGGCCGGCAGTGAGGAGGACTCCCCATGTACGTCGTGGTCCAGCACACGATCCTCGACCCGGAGACCGCATTCTCCCGTGGCCGGGCCCTCATGAGCGGCAGCGGAGCGCCGGACGGCACCCGGGTGCTGCAGTTCTACCCGCATGTCGGGGGCTCCGCCGTGACGTGCCTCTGGGAGACGGAGTCCGTCGGCGACGTCCAGCGCTTCGTCGACACGACCCTCGGGAATTCCAGCACCAACCTCTGCTACGAGGTCGATGCGGATCGGGCGTTCGCCGACCGCCCGCTCGGCCTGCGCCCGTCACCGGCTCCGGTCGCCCACCCGAGCCTGTCCGGCACGTCCTAGGCGTGTCGCCGAAAAGAACGGTCGGGCACCCGAGGGGTGCCCGACCGCCTTCTGCCGCGTTCGCCGGCTCAGCGCTCCTTGAGGATCGAGGTGAGCAGGTCCACGGTCTGATCGGGCGTCAGGCTGTCGACGCAGAGCCGCTCCATCACCTGGATGTAGGCGTCGACGTCGTCGCGCTTGTCGAGGTAGAGGGCGCTGGTGAGCTGCTCCAGGTAGACGACGTCGGCCAGGTCCTGTTCGGGGAACCGCAGGATGGAGAAGGCGCCGCTCTCGCCGGCGTGGGCGCCGAAACGGAACGGCATGACCTGGATGGTGACGTTGGGCCGGTCCGCCATGTCGATCAGGTGCTGCACCTGGGCCCGCATCACGGCCGGGCCGCCGACCGGGCGGCGCAGCGCGGCCTCGTCGATGACGGCCCACAGGTGCGGGCTCCGACCCTCCGTCAGCAGGGTCTGCCGGCGCATCCGGAGGCTGACCCGGCGCTCCAGTTCCTCGGCGCCGATCGCCGGGCGGCTCTGGCCGAAGACCGCGCGGGCGTACTCCTCCGCCTGCAGCAGGCCGGGGATGAACTGCACCTCGTAGGTGCGGATCAGCGCGGCGGCCTCCTCCAGACCGACGTAGGTCTGGAACCAGCCGGGCAGGACGTCGTTGAAGCTGTGCCACCAACCGGACTTGTTCGCCTCGCGGACCAGGCCGAGCAGGGCCTCGCGCTCCGTGGCGTCGTCGACGCCGTAGAGGCTGAGCAGATCGGCGACGTCGCGCTCCTTGAAGGAGACGCGGCCGAGCTCCATACGGCTGATCTTCGACTCGGAGGCGCGGATGGTGTAGCCGGCGTCCTCGCGGGTGATGCCCCGTCCCTCGCGCAGGCGCCGCAGCTGCGAGCCGAGGAGGATACGGCGCACCATCGAGCCCCCGCCGGGCTGAACTGTGGTCATGCGGTCGGAAACCTCCACCTCGGGTCAAACAGCGCACAGTCTGCCATCAGTTGGGCGCGCTCGGTGCCCGTAGTGGCGCAACGATCTACTACTTCTGCATCACATCCTCCATCTTGCACGTGCATCTGGCGCTTGCATATGCCAAACATGCGACTGCACGTGAATCGACTCTTGCATCTGCAGTGGGCGCAGAGGACCATGGTGCACGTGCACTTGCACGCACCTGACAACTCCGCGGGCTTCGCGTCGACCGAACGCGCGACCCCACATGCCCTCCCGGCCGCGCCCCTGTGCGGCCGGGAGTTCGTGTGCGGGTGCGGGCTTACCGGCGGGCGGCCGAGCGGCCGAGCGAGTCGGAGGTGACCGGCATGACCCGGGTGGGTCCCGCCGTGTCCGCCCCCTTATGGGAGGAGCTCTTCATGAGCACCGGTACGGCCATCGCTGCCGACCCGTACGTGGTCAGCTGTACCCTCGCCCCTCGCTACGAAGCCGTCAGATCGGCACGCGACTTCGCCAGGACCACCTTGCGGAACTGGGGACTCGACTCGCTCTTCGACGATGTCGCCCTGGTCGCCTCGGAGTTGGTGACCAACGCGCTGCGGCACGCCGTGGGCGCGCTGCCCGACGGCTGCGGCGCCCCGACGGCGCAGGTGCCCGCACAACTGGCCCGCCCGCAGGGCCTGGAGGGCCGCACCCCCATACGCATCAGCCTGGTGCACCGGGCGCCGCAGGTGGTGTGCGCGGTGAGCGACCCCAGTAGTCAGGGTCCGGTGGCGCGCGAGGCGGACTTCGTGGCGGAGTCCGGCCGCGGACTGCACCTGGTCGATTCCTTCAGCACGTCCTGGGGCTGGCACCCGCTGGCCGGGGCGGGCAAGGTCGTCTGGGCGCTGTTCGAGGCCGCACCCGCGGTCGGGACCGGCCGGCACCGCTCGGTCTGAGCCGGTCCGCACCGAGCCCCACCCGGACCGGACGCGGACCGGAACCGGCCAGGACGGGCAACGGCCGCGACGCCGGTTCGGACGGGCGGAGGGTACGGGCGGGTCGGGCGGAGGGGACCCGATCGGCGACCTCGCACCGCACGGGCGGGCACCGCGACCGCAGGGAGACGGTCCACGGACGCCGCGCCGCGGAGCGGTCGGCCCGCACGCGCGAGGTCCGACAGTAAGGAGAGGTCGGAAAGACCTCGGACCCGCACGGGGCCGGGCACGCAGCCGGGCCGTCGCGGCGTCCCCCACGACGGCCCCCGGAACGGGAAGCCCGAACACCCGGGCCCACCGGGTGCGGCGGGCCGACGGACGGTCAGGTCGCCAGGTGGTCGAACTCCCCGTCCTTGGCGCCGAGGAGCAGTGCGGCTATCTCGGCCCGGGTGTAGATGAGCGCCGGGCCGTCCGGGAACCGGGAGTTGCGCATCGCCACCTCGCCGCCCGGAAGGGCCGCGAACTCGACGCAGTTGCCCTGCGAATTGCTGTGCCGGCTCTTCTGCCAGACGACCCCGTCGAGGTCCGCAGCCGCCATGCCGTTGTACGTGTCACTCATCGTTGTCTCCCTGAGCCTGGCGTTCGCCTCACTTGACGTGATGATAGCTGGCCTGCACGTGCATCAGCACGGGACAAAGCGCGTGCATCTGACTCATCAGTAGCGTCGAACAACCGCACCGTGCGCCGGGCAAAGTAGGTCAAACCAGAGCAGACGCCACGGCAAACGATCACCGTACGTATGGGTTGCTCTGCGTCCCGTGGATCTTGACGCTCGCCGCCGGGCTTTACGCGCAGTCACATCGGCCACTGTGAGGAGCATCACGCACCCGGACACCAGTGCGTACAGCGCTTTGCCGGTGTTTGTCCGACCTTGTGCCGTCACCACCAACCCCTCACGGGAGTCGACTGCAGTAAGGGCCCCGGTATGTCCTACGATCTCCGCCATGAGCACCGCAGCCATCCCGGGCGCGCCACTGCCCGTCCGTACGCCAGGCTCCCGTGCGCGGGGGCGCCACCGCCGTCCCGAGCGCCCCGAGGTCCCGGCCGGCTCCCCGGCCCTGCTGCTGGCCGTCCCGGCCACGGCCGGGCC
>NZ_JBEYFP010000361.1:0-6057 GCF_040634455.1 Kitasatospora sp. NPDC007106 | reverse complement strand
AGGGGCTGGACGGTGGTGTCCGGGTCGGGGACGGGGCGGGTGCAGGCGTCGAGGGGGAAGGGTTCGGGGGCCAGCAGTGCGCAGGCGCGGAGCAGGGCGGCCGCCTGGGGGCTCTCTTGGGCCAGTCGTTGGTGGCTCAGGCGGATCTGCGCGGCCAGGGGCAGCGGGTAGTCCAGCGGGCGGCCTTCGTCGAGGAGGTCGCTGATCTGCGCGTTCAGCAGGTCGCGGTACTGGGCCAGGGTGAGGCTGCCGCCGAGCAGGGCGGCGGCCTGGACCAGGGCGAGGGGGAGGTCGTCGAGTTGCTCGGCGAGGCGGTCGGCGTCGGCAGCACTCAAAGCGGGGACGCGGCCTTGGAGCAGGGCGACGGATTCGGGGCGGGTGAACGCGTCGATGTCGAGGGGGACGGCGAGGGTGTGCCAGGCGGGGTCGCGGGAGGTGATCAGGATGTGGCCGGCGCCGCCGGGCATGTACTGGTGCAGGGTGTGGGGGTCTTCGGCGTTGTCGAAGATCAGGAGCCAGCGGGATCGGGTGCGCAGTTCGGCGGCGAGGGCGTCCCAGGCCTGGTCGGGGGCGGCGTCGGCGGATGCGGCGCCGATGCGGGTGGCAAGGTCGGCGAGTTGCGGGCCGATGAGGGCGGGTTCTTCGGCGTTGATCCACCAGGCGAGTTCGTATTCGCCGGCGAAGCGGTGAGCGTATTCGATGGCGAGCTGGGTCTTGCCGATGCCGCCGCGGCCGTGCATGGCCTGCACCGCGACCGGGCTGCCGGTGGTGAGGGCGGTGCGCAGGCGGACGAGCAGCGTGTCGCGGCCGGTGAAGGCGGCGTTGCGGGTGGGGATGTTCCACACCCGGGGCAGGCTGCCCGGCAGCCGAGGCCCAGAGGCCCCCAACCTCCGCAGACGACCCTGCCCGGCGCTGCCGGGGAAGGCGGGTGGCTGGGTCGGGCGGCGGGCTCCTTCAATGGCCTGCAGCAGGGTGGTGCGGGCCTGCTCGGCATCCAGGCCTACCAGTGAGCGGGTGAGGATGGGGGCGAGGATGCGGGGTGCTTTGGCGTCGTCGAGGCGGATCGGGATCATCTTGTCCCTGGCCGCGAGGACAGCAGTCCACTCCTCGGTGGTGAACCGCTGTGGTTCGAAGTAGGCAGCGGAGAACAGGGCCAGCATCCGGCCGTTCTCCAGGGCGGCATTCATCTTCAGGACGAAGTTCTCGCCCGGGCTCCAGTCCCAGTAGTCGAGTTCGGTGGTGTAGCCGGCGTCCTCCAGTTGCCAGGCCACCCACTCCGCCCATGCCCGGTCCGCCCCGGCGTGGCTGATGAAGAAGTCAACCCGCCGCCCGCCGTCCATGTCGACCATGCCCACCCCGCAACCACACGACGCCACCACACTCGGCCACGACCCTAGACGCACAGCTGCCACCCGGGGGTGAAACTTGACAACCATCCCAGTGCACCTGATGGGACTGGACGAATGATCCGGGCAGGTGGGCGAACTGATGGTGTGACACTCATAGAGGCTTCCCTGCTGTCACACCTGTCACTGTGTCACTGCATGTCGCCTGAACTGCGAGAACGTCAGTGACACTGCTGTGACAGCCGTGGCGCAGGTCTCTCCTCCCTGCGGTCTGGGCGCCTGGTGCTCAGTTTTGCGAACAACCTCTGGAATCACCGCTGGGCAGAGGTGTGCCGCCGTCGTGCCCAGGAGTAAAGGCTGGCGACACCAGCGCGAGGCCGCATGTTCTGCATTGACCAGCCCCGGCCCCCGTGTACCTCCGCTCCAGCGTCGAGGAGCCGGCTGGCTGGTTCGGCTGACAACAACGGCTGACAACAACGACAACGCGCGAAGGCAACCCGTTGCGTGCGCGAAGGCCCCACGAAGCCGGTGGCCCGGCGCTGCTGACAGGACCTGCTGGTGCCATCTGCTCGCGGGCGATGCGCCTGGGGGTCAAGTAGTCGACCCATGACCGACAGTTCGTCAGCTCATGCGCAACAGGGACTGGGCTCGCCCACGTCGACAGGCGGCATTGGGTAGGGGTGCTGGGAGGCAATCCCCGAGGAACATGTGCGGGTGCGCAGCCGGGCCGTGTGTGGGCCGTGCGAGGGCGGCCGGTAGCGCACAATGCCGCCAGTCGATGACCTGTTACCGCAGGTCATCCGAGCAAGCGGGCACAGGACTGCTGGTCACATCGGGGGTGTGTCACTCCTGGTACTACTGGCGGACGCTGATCTGAGCACCGGCCGCCGCCCGCCCGTCTGCGTCCCCGGCCGGGGGCGTCAGCGGGCGGGCGGCGGGGCCGGGGCGGTGGCGGCGCAGGGCGACGCCGAGGACGCGGTCGGCGGGGACGGGCCCGAGGGTGCGGGAGTCGATGCTGGCGGCCCGGTTGTCGCCGAGCACGACCACCGTGCCCGGCGGCACCACCGAACCGGCGGAGCAGGCGGTCACGGCGGCCGGCATCGGGTCGCCCGGGAGGGCGGCGACGCGTTTGACCATCCAGCGGCGCGGCCGGCCGGCGCCGGGGTCGGGCCAGTGGCCGGACGGGTCGGGGCGTTCGACGATCACCAGGGCGTCCACCCGCAGGGCGCGCAGTTTGGCCCGCCGGCCGATCAGCACGTCGCCGGCCCGCAGGGTGGGCTGCATGCTCACCCCTTCGACGGTGATCAGCAGGCGGCGGCGCACGGCGGCCAGGCATGCGGTGGCCGTGATCAGCAGCGCGGTGGCGGCGGCACCGAACAGGGCCGTGGTCACCGGGTGCTCCCGGCGGTGTAGCCCTCGGCCTGCCGGTGGAAGAGCCCGGCGTAGGTGCCGTCGGCGGCGATCAGCTCCTCGTGGGTGCCGTGTTCGGTGACGGTGCCCTCGCGCAGGACGGCGATCAGGTCGGCCTCCCGGGCGGTGCCGAGGCGGTGCGAGATCATCAGGCTGGTGCGTCCGTGCCGGTGGCGGCGCAGCAGCTCCTGGACCTCGTACTCGGCGGCGGGGTCGAGGCCGGCCGTCGGCTCGTCGAGGATCAGCAGGTCGGGGCTGCGCCGCATCATGGCGCGGGCCAGCGCGACCCGCTGCCACTGCCCGCCGGAGAGTTCGACGCCCTCCTCGGGGTGGTCCGGGTCCTGGAGGAAGGCGCGGCCGAGCATGGTGTCACCGCCCTGCGGGAGGGACGCCAGCAGTCCGTCGGCGCCGGCTTCGGCGGCGGCCCGCCGGACGCGGTCCGGGTCGGCGGCGCGGACGTCGCCGAGGGCGATGTTCTCGGCGGCGGTCAGGTCGTAGCGCATGAAGTCCTGGAAGACCGCGCTGATCCGCTCCCGCAGCTCCTCGGGTTCGAAGTGGCGGATGTCGGTGCCGTCCCAGAGCACGGTGCCGCGGGTCGGGTCGTAGTACCGGAGCAGCAGCTTGACGAGGGTGCTCTTGCCGGCGCCGTTGTCGCCGACCAGGGCGAGCGAGCGGCCGGCGGGGAGGGTGAGGCTGACGCCGCGCAGCACCCAGTCGTGCCGGTCGGAGTACCGGAACCAGACGTCGCGCAGTTCGAGGCCCTGCCGCAGCGGCGGGGCCGGCCGTACCGGGGCGAGGGTGGGCAGGTCCACGGGTTCGGCGAGGACGTCGAGGTACTGGCCGAAGAGGGCGAGCTTCTGCTGGGCGAGGGCGGCGAGGGCCGCGGCGGTGCCGATGCCGCCCTGGACGGCGGCGACCGCCGCCACGAACACCGAGACGTCGCCGACGGTGAGTTCGCCGCGGGCCGCCGCGCGGACGGCCCAGACCAGCCCGGCCGCGGAGACCGCGGCGGACACCAGGGCGGGCGCGCCCTGCAGCAGGGCGGCCCGCTGTTCGGTGCGGCGGTTGGCGGCGTCGACCACGGCGCGGTCGGCCCGCATCCGGGCCCGGAAGTGGCTGCCGAGTCCGAACAGCCGTAGTTCCTTGGCGGCCTGCACGTCGCCGAGCAGTTGCCCGTAGAACATCTCCCGCCGCTCGTACGGGGTGATCCGCAGTGCGGTGCCGACCCAGGCCCGGGAGAGCCGGAACTCGGTGGCCAGCACGGGCACGGAGGCGAGCAGCACGAGCAGGGCGAGGACGGGTCCGATCGCGGCGAGGGTGGCGACGAACCCGGCGGTGGTGAGGGCGGTGCGGAGCAGGCCGACCGCGCCGAGGACGATCTGCGGCGGGGCCTCCTGCCCGCAGCTCTGGGCGAGCCGGAGCCGGTCGAGCCGCGCCGGGTCCTCGAAACGGGCCAGGCCCACCCAGGAGTTGACGGCCGCGTAGAGCCGGTCCTGTGCCTCGACGGCGATCCGGCGGGCGAGTTCGCCGCGGACCAGCTGCTCGACGTGCGGCAGGACGGCCGCACCGACGCCGGTGGCGACCAGGCCGGCGACGGGCAGCAGCAGGCCGGCGCCCGGGGTGGCCGGGGCGGTGAGCGCGTCCAGCACGGTGCGCATCAGCCAGGCGGCGGCGACCGGCACCACGGCGACCGCGGCGGCGCTCAGCAGGCAGCCGAGCAGGGCCGCCGGGGCGGTGCGGACGGCGAGGCCGAGGACGGCGCGGAGTGCGGCGGGGCGGCGCCTCATGCGGGCACCGGGCGGGCCATCTCCCGCAGGTCGCGGTGGAGGACGTGCAGGGTGCCGTCGTCGTCCAGCCGGGCGACGACCGGGAATCCGCCGACGCCGAGCGCGTCCACCACGTCCTGGGCCTGGTCTCCGGTGACGACGGTGGCGACCTCGGCGAGGGCGTCGACGTACTCCTGCTGGCCGGCGCCGGGGGTGACCACGGCGAGGACGTCGCCGGCGGGCGGGCCGTCCTCCCGGAGGCGGCCGGTGAATTCGGGGAGCAGTTCGGCGCAGGGCGGGCAGCCGGGGGCGAAGAAGGCGACCAGGGCGGGCGTGGCCAGGGTGTCCCGGGTGACCGTCGAGCCGTCGGCGGCGGTGACCGAGAACGGGCCGGCGGTCGCGCCGATGCTGGCGGCGTCCGCGAGTCCGTGCAGGCCGGCGGGCTGTGCGGCCCGGGCGGACTCGGCGTTGAGGCGCCGGACGATCCCGAAGGTGAGTGCGAGGTTGAGCAGGCCGAGCGCGCCCAGCAGCACGACGGCCGAGACCAGCACGGGCATTTCGGGGCTCCTATCGGGAGGGGGCGAAGAGGGCGGCGAGGTCGTCGAGGGTGGCGGTGACCAGCGCGGCCAGGGCGCCGGTGCCGGCCGCGAGCAGCAGGGCGGCGGCCTGCGCACCGCCGTCCGGGGGCGGCCGGTGGGCGGCGGCGAGCGCGGTCAGCGCGGCGGCGGTGAGCAGCAGGTTGCGCACCAGGTGGCGGGGGCCGAGCGGCGCGGCGGTGGCGCCGAAGCAGGGGCAGCTGACCACGGCGCCGCGGCGCAGGGTGACCGCGATCGAGGCGGTGAGGCCGGCGAGCAGCACGACCGCCAGCAGCAGACCGGCGGTCTCCGTGGCCGGGACGGCGAGCAGCACGGGCAGCGCCGTCTCGGCCGCGGCCACCGCCAGGGCGGTGCGCCGGACCTGTCCGGCGGGCACCAGCCGCATGCCGCGCAGTGCGTCCTCGAAGGCGGCGAACGCGGTGCGCCCGCGCACCTTGGAGACGGCGGAGGCCGCGAAGACCAGGGCGAGCAGGACGCGGCAGGCGACCGCTGCGTAGTACATCGGGAGTCCTCTCCACAGCCACGGCGCCACAACGGGGGTCCGCAGCGCGGGAACGCGGATCCGCAGCATAGGAACGGGGGATACACGGCTCGTACTGCGCGGGTGCAACGTCCGCTGTATGCCGGGCCGTTAGCGTCCACGGCGTCCGGCTGCAACCCGGCGGCCGGACGGAGTGAGGAGTACGTGATGAGCAAGCTCCAGCAGTTCGCGGACGCCGTGGCCGCCCGTTTCGCGCCGAAGATCACGGCGGACGCCACCTGGTGGTACCAGACCCGCTGCGTCAGCTCGTCCGGCTGCGGTGTCCGCAACCTGCGCCTCCAGCAGAACAAGTGCTGGGACAGCAGCTTCTGCACCGGCTGGGAGAACACCGGCAGCTGCTGCTGACGGCGGCTGCGCCCCGCGGCGCGGACGGCGGCGGCCGGCGGGCCGCCGCCGTC
>NZ_JBEYFP010000360.1:0-6060 GCF_040634455.1 Kitasatospora sp. NPDC007106 | reverse complement strand
GCCGACGCGGACGCCGCACGGCTCGCGGACGCGGTGGACGCCGCCCGCTCCGCGCACGGCGGCGCCACCGTGACCGGTGACACGGTCGACCTGCTCGACCCGGACGCGACCCGCGCCTGGGCGCACCGCATCGAGAAGGATTCGGGCCGCATCGACGGCCTGGTCCACCTCGTCGGCGGCTGGCGCGGCTCGGCGACGTTCGCCGAGACGAACCTCGGGGACTGGACCGTCCTGGAGGACCTGCTGGTGCGCACCGTCCAGCACACCTCGCTCGCCTTCCACGACGCCCTCCTGCGCAGCGGGAGGGGCCGGTTCGTACTGATCAGCGCGGAGGGTGCCAGCCGGCCCACCGCCGGGAACGCCGCCTACGCGGCCGCGAAGGCCGCCGCCGAGGCGTGGACGCTCGCCCTCGCCGACGACTTCCGCAAGGCCGGAGGGGACGAAGGTCCGCAGGCCGCGGCCACGATCCTGGTGGTGAAGGCGCTGGTCCACGACGCCATGCGCGCCGAACGCCCGAACGCGAAGTTCGCCGGCTTCACCGACGTCAAGGACCTCGCGGACGCCATCGCCGGCCTCTGGGAGAAGCCCGCCCTGGAGATCAACGCGGCCCGCCTGTGGCTGGCCGCCCAGCCCCCCAAGCCCTGATCGAGGCCGAGCGTCTGCGGCGGCCGCGCGGCCCGGGTCCCCGGCCGGGCGAGCGGGGCGGTCAGTCCTCGCGGCGGGTCATGTGCATGTGCCAGTTGGTGATCCAGGTCCGGCCCTCGTCCACGGAGAAGGCCTGCTCCCAGTGGGCGGTGGTCCCGGTGATCTCCGACCAGACGAAGCGGACGTGCACCGTGCGGCCCCGGTACTCGTCGTCGCCGTGGAAGAGACCGGTGCCGTCCGGCTGGAAGGAGCCGACGACGGGCGGGCAGAGGATGCCGGTGCGCTCGTTCGCCCAGTACAGGGACCAGGCGTCGGCGGCCGGGTCGTACAGGCGCAGGGTCAGGCCCGTGAAGCCCTTGGTCGGGAACTCGATCTCGTCGAAGCTGGCCCGCCCGTCGAAGTGTGCGGTGGCGCGGGTGATGCCGGGGAACTCCTCCCAGCGGTCGTCGCCCTCGGTCGGATCGAGGAAGTCCTTGCGCCAACGGTTGACGACGTCGTAGGTGCCGGTGAAGAAGCCGAAGCCGGTGCTGTTGTCCATGGGCCGCAGGCTAGGAGCACTCCCCTGACATCTCCTGTCAGGGGAGTCGGACAGCCTGACGAGGGCGGGAGCGAGAGCACCGCTCGGGGCTCACGGGGTTCACTGCCCCTGTCCGGTGATCATCCGGAGCATGGCCCGGGCCGTGTTGTCCTCGGAGTCGATCCCCTGGACGACCTCGGCGCCTTCGAAGACGACGGCCTCGGTGCCGCGGGCGAACACGGCCTGCTCGTAGTCGCCGAGCGCGGCCTCGACGTCGTCGGGGTGCGCGGCGAGTGCCGTGCCGAGTTCGGCGCCGTCGAGCATGGCCAGGTTGGCGCCTTCGCCGTTCGGGGCCGCGAGGTGGGCGGCGTCCCCGAGCAGGGTCACCCCCCGGTACCCGGTCCCACCGGTGGCCGGTCGGCAGGCTGGTGGGGGCGCAGGACCGGTGCGGTGTCGGGCGTGCAGCCGGGCCGCCGGTCGTCCCGGTGGTGCTACATGGTGTGCAGGACGGCGACGACCTTGCCGAGGACGGTGGCGCGGTCTGCGGGGACGGGCCGGTGGGCGGCGAGGTGCGGCAGGAGCCAGGTGCGTTCGCCGTCCCGGCGGTAGCGGCTGATGGTGGTCTCGCCGTCGATCATCGCGGCGACGAGGTCGTCGTCGTCCGCGACGCCCTGGCGGCGGACCATGACGAGGTCGCCGTCGCGCATCGTGCCGTCGGTCGTGGCGGCGCCGCGGACGGTGAGTGCGATCAGTTCGCCGTCGCCGACGATCCGGCGGGGCAGGTGCAGCACGTCCTCGTCGTGCACGGCGGCGAGCGGGCCGCCGGCGTGACCCGGGCTGACCAGGGGAACGGCCACCGAACCGCGCTCCGGGCCGCCGGGGGCGGTGGGGCGGGTGGCGGTGAGGCGGTAGGTGCGGGTGCGCTGGGGGTCGGCCTCGACGTGGCCGAGGTCCTGGAGGCGGTTGATCTGGTGGGCGACCGAGGAGCTGCTGGACAGGCCCACGGCCCGCCCGATCTCGCGCAGGGTGGGCGGGTAGCCGCGGGCGGCGGTGTGGTCGGCGATCACCGCGAGGATGGCCCGTTGCCGGTCCGTCAGGCCGTCGCGGCCCACCGCGCGGCGCCGGCCGTGCACGAGCGTGCCGGGGTTGTCTGCCATGGCTGCTGTCCCCTCCTGCTGGTCGTGGCCGTGACCCCGACGGTAGCCCGCGCCACTGACAGCACCCGGTCGGCCGGCGGCGGCGGACCCGCACCTACGCACCGGCGGGTGGTCAGCGGAAGTCCCGGCTGGTGGTGCCGGGGGCGAGGGTGAGCGGGGCGAGGCGGGTGGCCTGGAGGTTGGTGGCGCCGTCGCGGCGCTCGACGGTGCCGTGGACGAGGAGGCCGGCGTTCTGCAGGGCGGTGCGGCGCCGGCGCTCCCACACGTGGGGCGGGCAGACCACGTTGATCAGGCCGGTCTCGTCCTCGAGGGAGATGAACAGGACGCCGCCGGCCGTCGGCGGGCGCTGGCGGTGGGTGACCAGGCCGCCGACGACGACCGGCCTGTTCGCGGGGGCGGTCCTGAAGGCGGCGGCGGTCAGGGCACCGCACCGGTCGAGGTGGGGGCGGGCGTGCTGGACGGGGTGGCTGGTGGCGGAGACGCCGGTCGCCCACAGGTCGGCGATGGTCTCCTCGACGGCCGTCATCCCGGGCAGGTCCGGGGCGGTGAGCGCCGGGGCGGTGCCGGGCAGCATGCCCGGTTCGGTGCGGGCGAGCAGCCCGGCGGACCAGAGGGCTTGGCGGCGGGTCAGGCCGAGGCTCTTGAACGCGCCGGCGGTGGCGAGCGCCTCCAGCGCGGGGGCGGGCAGGGCGGTGCGCAGGGCGAGGTCTTCGAGGTCGGTGTAGGGGCGGCCGGCGGCGACGGCCCCGGCGTGGTCGGTGCCGAGGCCGCGGACGGTTTCGAGTCCGAGGCGGATGGCCGGCCTGTCGGGCTCGGTGCCGGCCTCCAGGGTGGGGCCGGCCCGGGAGAGGTTGATGTCGGCGGGGCGGACGTCGACGCCGTGGCGGCGGGCGTCGGCGATCAGGGTGAGCGGGGAGTGGAAGCCCATGGGCTGGTTGGCGAGCAGGGCGCAGGTGAATGCGGCCGGGTGGTGGTGCTTGAGCCAGGCGCTGGCGTAGACGAGGAGGGCGAAGCCGGCGGCGTGGGACTCGGGGAAGCCGTAGGAGGAGAAGGCGTCGATCTTGACGTAGACGTCCTCGGCGACCTCGGGCGGGATGCCGCGTTCGGCCATGCCGGCGATCAGGCGTTCGCGGAGTTCGGCGACGCGTTCGTGGGAGCGTTTGGCGCCCATGGCCTGGCGGAGCCTGTCGGCCTCGGAGGGGCTGAAGCCGGCGCAGTCGACGGCGAGTTGCATCATCTGCTCCTGGAAGAGCGGCACGCCGAGGGTCTTGGCGAGGGCGCGTTCCATGAGCGGGTGCGGGACGGCGGCCTCCTCGTGGCCGGTGCGGCGGCGGATGTAGGGGTGGACGGAGCCGCCCTGGATGGGGCCGGGCCGGATGAGGGCGACCTGGACGACGAGGTCGTAGAACTTCCGCGGCCGCATCCGCGGGAGGGCGGACGCCTGGGCGCGGGACTCGACCTGGAAGACGCCGACGGTGTCGGCGCGGCAGAGCATGTCGTACACCGCGGGGTCGTCCGGCGGGATCGTGGCGAGGTCGAACCGCACGCCGTGGTGCTCGGCGACGAGGTCGCAGGTGTCGTGGAGGGCGGAGAGCATGCCGAGGCCGAGCAGGTCGATCTTGACGAGGCCGGCGGCGGCGACGCTGTCCTTGTCCCACTGCAGGACGGAGCGGCCGGGCGTCCGGGCCACTCGGTGGGGCAGGTCTCGGCGACCGGGCGGCGGGTGAGCACCATGCCGCCGGAGTGGATGCCGAGGTGGCGCGGCAGGCCGCGCAGTTGCCCGGCGAGTTCGCGGACGTCGTCGGGAACGCTCGCGTCGGCGGGCGGCATCTCGTGCCGGCCGGTCTCGCGGGCGAAGCGGTCGAGGTCGCCGGTGGCGTGGCCGAGGGCGCGGGCGGCGTCGCGGACGGCGAGGCGGGGCTGGTAGGTGATGACGTCGGCGACCTGGGCGGCGTGGTCGCGGCCGTAGGTGTCGTAGACGTACTGGATGACCTCCTCGCGGCGGCGGTGCTCGATGTCGAGGTCGATGTCGGGCGGGCCGTCGCGTTCGGGGCTGAGGAAGCGTTCGAACAGCAGGCCGTAGTGGATCGGGTCGACGCTCGTGATGCCGAGGGCGTGGCAGACGGCGGAGTTGGCGGCGGAGCCGCGGCCCTGGCACCAGATGTCGGCGCGGCGGCAGAAGTCGACGATGTCGTGGACGATCAGGAAGTAGCCGGCCATGCCGAGCTGCTCGATCACCGTCAGCTCGTAGTCGACCTGCCGGTGCGCCCTGGTGTTCGAGGGGTCGAAGCGGCGCCGGGCCGCCTCCAGGGTGAGCCGGCGCAGCCAGCCGGCTTCGGTGTGGCCGTCGGGGACGGGGAAGCCGGGGAGTTCGGGGTCGAGGGCGCGGAAGTCGAAGGCGCAGGCGTGGGCGAGGTCGACGGTGTTCTGCTGGACGCCGGGCCAGGGGGTGAGGCGGGCGGCCATCTCGGCGGGTGAGCGCAGGTGGGCGGTGCCGGCGGCGGCGAGGTGGGGCTCGGCGTCGGCGAGGGTGCGGCGCTGGCGCAGGGCGGCGAGGGTCTGGGCGAGGCGGGTCTGGGCGGGGGCGGCGTGGTGGGCGGCGGTGGACGCGATCAGGGTGAGGCCGGTGCGGTGGGCGAGGGCGGCGAGGGCGTCGTTGCGGTCGTCGTCGCCGGGTACCCGGTGGTCCGTCAGTTCCACGAACACGTCGGCGGGTCCGTACCGGTCGGCGAGTGCGCGCAGCTCCCGCTCCGCGGCGGCGGGTCCTTCGGTCTCGAGGGCGCGGCGGACGGCTCCCTTGCGGCAGCCGGTGAGGATCGCCCAGTGTCCGTCGGCGGCGTCGGGGAGGCGGTCGGTGTCGTAGACGGGTCGGCGTTTTCCGGCGCCGGCGAGGTGGGCGTCGCCGATCGTCCTGGACAGCCGTCGGTAGCCCTCGGGGCCGCGGGCGAGGACGAGGAGGTGCTCGCCGTCCTGGTCGGGGGTTCCGGTGGGTTCGCCGGTGGCGCCGAGGGTGAGTTCGGCGCCGAACACGGTGGCGATGCCGGCCTTGCGGGCCTCGCCGGCGAGGACGGCTGCGGCGTAGAGGCCGTCGTGGTCGGTGACGGCGAGGGCCTCGGTGCCGAGGCGGACGGCCTCGGCGACCAGGTCGGCCGGGTCGGAGGCGCCGTCGAGGAAGGAGTAGGAGGTGTGGACGTGGAGCTCGGCCCAGCCGGGGCCGGCCCGCCTCGGCTCCGGCCGAGGCGGCGTGGACGCGGCTGGGCCGGGAAAGGGGACGACCTCTCCCCCGCCGGGGACGGCGCGGCCGCCAGCCGTGCGGCGCTCCGGTTCGCGCCACGGCGTGGTGGGGTGGTTGGTGAATCCCATGTCGTTCCAGGTGGTGCTCGGGGGGTGCGGTCATCGGGTCCGGGGCCGCCGGTTGCTCAGCTGTCGTAGGCGCCTTCGACGCGCCAGCGACCGCCCTCGACGGCGAGCAGTAAGGCACGGCCGTCGGCGAGCGTGACCTGCAGGCGGGCGGTGCGGCGGGTGTCGGCGGTGTCCCACCAGCGTTCGGTCGCCGGCCACGGCCCGGCCCAGCCGGTCACCTCGACCGTCCGGCCGCCGAGGATCAGGCGGGCGGGCGGCGCGAGGGCCTCCGCGCGGGCGGTCACCTGGACTTCCTGCCCGTCGGCGTCCAGCAGCCGCACCGGCCGGCGTCCCGGACGACCAGGGCGTGCGACCCGGCCACGCCGAGTCCGCGCAGCA
>NZ_JBEYFP010000359.1:0-6074 GCF_040634455.1 Kitasatospora sp. NPDC007106 | reverse complement strand
GACCCGGGCCACGCGGCGCTCGCCGCGCCGTACGCGCACTGCACGGCGCCGCTGCGCCGCCTCGCCGACCGGTACGCGCAGGAGATCTGCGTGGCGGTGGCCGGCGGCACCGACGTGCCGGGCTGGGTCCGCGACGACCTGCTCGACGTGCCGGGGGAGATGGGGCGCGGCGACCGGCGGGCCCACGAGGTCGAGCGGGCCTGCGTCGACCTGATCGAGGCCGAGGTGCTGCGCGGCCGCGAGGGCGAGGACTTCGACGCCGTGGTGATCGACGTCGACGAGCGCCGGCCCGCCCGGGGAACCGTCCAGCTCGCCGATCCCGCCGTCGTCGCCAAGTGCGACGGCGAGGGGCCCGGGCTGCCGCTCGGCGAACGCATCCGCGTCCGCCTCACCAGTGCCGATCCCGCCACCCGAACCGTCCGCTTCGCACCCGTGTGAGCCGCCCGTGTCCCTGAGCCGCCCCGTCCCGCCCGCGCCCGGCCCCGGCCGGGACGACCCCGCCGCCCGTCCGCCCGCCCCCGCGGGGGACCGGCGCCGCCGCCTGCTCGTCCTGGCGGTCTGCTGTCTCAGCCTGTTCATCGTCAGCCTCGACACCACCGTGGTGAACGTCGCGCTGCCGGCCGTCCAGCACGACCTCGGCGCGCCCGCCTCCGGACTGCAGTGGGTGATCGACGCCTACACGCTGGTGCTCGCCGCGCTGCTGATGCTCTCCGGTTCGGTGGCCGACCGGGTCGGCCGGCGGCGGATCTTCCTGATCGGCCTGCTGGTCTTCGTCCTCGGATCGCTGCTGTGCAGCCTCGCGCCGGGCCTCGGCTGGCTGATCGCCTTCCGCAGCCTGCAGGCGGTAGGCGGTTCGATGCTCAACCCGGTGGCGATGTCGATCATCACCAACACCTTCACCAGCCCACGGGAGCGGGCCCAGGCGATCGGCGTCTGGGGCGGTGTGGTCGGCATCTCCATGGCGCTCGGCCCGCTGATCGGCGGCTTCCTGGTGGACAGCGCCGGCTGGCCGGCGATCTTCCTGGTCAACGTGCCGATCGGCCTCGCCGCCTTCGTGCTGACCCTCCGGTACGTGCCCGAGTCCCGCTCGCCACGGCCGCGCCGGCTCGACCCGGTCGGGCAGCTGCTGATGCTGCTGATGCTCGGCTGCGGCACCGCCGCGATCATCGAGGGCCCCGGCCACGGCTGGACCTCCCCGCTGATCCTCTCGCTGGCCGGGGTCGCGTTGGCCGCGCTCGTCCTGCTGCCGATCTGGGAGTCGCGGGTGCGCGAGCCGCTGATCGACCCGCGGTTCTTCGCCAGCATCCCGTTCAGCGGCGCCACCGTCACCGCGGTCTGCGCCTTCGCCTCGCTCGGCGGCTTCCTCTTCCTCAACGCGCTGTACCTGCAGGAGGTCCGCGGGTACGACCCGGTGCAGGCCGGGCTGTTCACCCTGCCGATGGCCGTGATGATGCTGGTCTTCGCACCGGTGTCCGGACGGATCGTCGGGCGTTCCGGGCCGCGGATGCCGCTGGTCTGCGCGGGCGCCGCGCTGGCCGCCAGCGGGCTGCTGCTGACCCGGGTGGCCGCGGACTCGCCGCCCGCGCTGGTCCTCGGCGCCTACGCGCTGTTCGGGCTCGGGTTCGGGCTGGTGAACGCGCCGATCACCAACTCGGCGGTCTCCGGCATGCCGCTCGCCCAGGCGGGGGTGGCCGCCGCGGTCGCCTCCACCAGCCGCTCGGTCGGCCAGTCGCTCGGCGTCGCGGTGATCGGCACCGTGGTCACCTCGGCGCTGGTCGGACCGGCCGCCGCCGGATTCGCGGAGGCCAGCCACGCCGGCTGGTGGATCGTCACCGCGCTCGGCCTCGCCGTGATCGGGCTGGGTCTGGCCACGACCACACCGCGGGCCGCGGCGAGTGCCGCACGGGTCGCCGCCCGGCTGGACCCGGCCCGGGCCGGTGTGCCGGGCGGGGCCCCCGAGCGGCTACGATGACCACTACGGCGGACGAGCCGGCCGGGCGGTCGCGACGGGTCCTTCACGGGGCCCGCCGAGGAACGTCCGGGCTCCACAGAGCAGGGTGGTGGGTAACGCCCACCCGGGGTGACCCGCGGGACAGTGCCACAGAAAGCAGACCGCCCACCGCTTCGGCGGCGGGTAAGGGTGAAACGGTGGTGTAAGAGACCACCAGCGACCGAGGTGACTCGGCCGGCTCGGTAAACCCCACCTGGAGCAAGGTCAAGATCGGTGCCCCTCGGGGTGCCGTGCGCGGATGTTCGAGGGCTGCTCGCCCGAGTCCGCGGGTGGACCGCACGAGGCTGTCGGCAACGGCAGCCCTAGATGGATGGCCGCCTCCCCGGGCCGCGCAAGCAACCCGGGAGACAGAACCCGGCGTACAGGCCGACTCGTCCGTCACCAGGCCGACGGAAGGCCCCCGATCCGCATCGCGCGGACCGGGGGCCTTTTCGCGTCCGGAGGGCGGCGACTCGGCGAACGGCCTGCGGAGCCGCCCTCGCTCTTGCCGCGCCTATCGAGATTCGATAGATTCCCATCGCAATTCGATGGGAGGATGAGGTCGTGGGAAAGCTGACAGTGGGGGCGCTGCGCGCCGTGCTCGCGGTGGTGTTCGCCGGCACCGTGCTGGTGCAGGTCCTGATGGTGTGGGTGTTGGTCAGCGGGAACGACCCGGAGGACGGGACGCTGCCGCTGACCGCGTTCCGCGTGGTCACGATCCTGGGCCTGGTGACGGCCCAGGTCGCCCTGGTCTGCGTCTGGCGGCTGGTGGCGATGGTGCGGCGCGGGACGGTGTTCTCGCACGCCGCCTTCCGCTACGTGGACGGCGTGATCGGCGCGATCGTGGCGGCCGCCCTCGTCTGGTTCGCGGTCACCGCGATCAACGCCCCGGGCCAGCGGGAGGACCCGGGCGTCACCGTCATCATGGCCGGGATCGGCGTGGCGATCCTGGGGGTCGCGCTCATCGTGCTCGTGCTGCGGATGCTGCTCGCCCAGGCCGTCGCGCGCGACGTCGAGGCGACGCAGCTGAAGGCCGAGTTGGACGAGGTGATCTGATGCCCATCGTCGTCGACATCGACGTGATGCTGGCCAGGCGGAAGATGTCCGTGGGCGAGCTCGCGGACCGCGTCGGGATCACCCCCGCCAACCTCGCCGTCCTCAAGAACGGCCGTGCCAAGGCCGTCCGCTTCGCCACGCTCGCCGCACTCTGCGAGGTCCTCGCCTGCCAGCCGGGCGACCTGCTCCGCTGGGAGTCCGAGGACCTCGTACCGGCCGACGCGGACCCGGAGCACGTGTGAGGCTGCGGTGGGAGGCGCGGCCGTGACCCCGCCTCCCACCGCTCGGCTCAGGCCCTGCGGCGGAAGAGCATGACGAGGGCGATGCGTTCCCCGCCGAGTGACTTGCCCTCGCCGACGGCGAAGTTGGCGAAGGTCCAGCCGGAGGCCTCGACGGCCTGGATCTGCTCGGCCATGCCGACCATGGGCCCGGTGGTGAGACTGTTCTTGTTGGCCTCGATGGCCTTCCAGACGAAGACGGAGTCGCCGCGGTTGTAGGCGTCGGCCGCCTCCTTGCCCGCGTTGTTCCCCTTGGCCTGGTTGATGAAGCCCATGTGTCCCCCTGTGCTGGTGCTGTGTCAGCACCCTGCCAGCGCCACTGCTGGTGGAGCAAGGCGGTGACGGAGTCGTGACCGCCGACCCGGCGGTCACGCGCGTTCGGCGTCGTGGGCGGCGACGGCGGCGGTGAGGCGCAGGAGGTCGGCGGGGCGGGCCGGGTCGAGGCCGGTGAGGGCGGCGATGCGGCGCAGCCGGTAGTCGACGGTGTTGGGGTGGAGGTGGAGCGCGTTCGCGGTGTGCCGGCGGTTGAGGCCGCCGGCCAGGTGGGTGCGCAGGGTGGTGAGCAACTCGCCCGCCCCGTGGAGGGGCCCGATCAGGGCGGCGAGCCGGGGTCTGGCGTGGCCGGGCCGGCTGAGCTGGTACTCCAGGAGCAGGTCGTCGAGCCGGTAGAGGCCGGGCGGCCGGCCGAAGGTGCGGGCCACGTCGAGGACTTCGTAGGCGAGGGCGGCGGCGGCCGCGACGCCCGAGGGTTCGGCGGCGGCCCCCGCGGCGAGCACCGGGGCGCCTGCGGCCCGGGCGGTCGCGGCGACGGTGTCCGCGAGGCGGTGCCACTCGGCGGTGGGCAGGTCGGTCGGCCGGGTGTCGAGCGGGACGAGCACCAGGCCGCCGTCGGCGGCGAGCACCGAGAGGGCCGAGTGCCGGGTGCGGTGGTCGAGTTCGGCGCGCAGGCGGCGGAGTTTGCGGCGGCCGGCGACCGTCCGGTCGACGTCCTCGGCGTGTTCGTCGGGGTGGTCGTCGACGGAGAGGACGAGGACGGCGTAGCCGGGGGCCAGCCGTAGGCCGGCCCGGGCGGCGGCCTCGTCGGCGGGGGTGCCGTCGAGCAGGGCGCCGAGCAGTGCGTTCCGGGCGGCGTGCCGTTCGTCGACCATGGTGCGGCGTTCCTCGAAGTAGCCGGCGCCGGCCGCGGCGGTGACCTGGCGGAGGTGGTCGAGCAGCAGCCGGTGGAGCGTGAGCAGGCCGGGGGTGTCGCCCTCCCCGGCCTGCCGGGTCATCCAGTCCCAGCAGACCTCCAGGCCGATGTGGTGGGCGAGCAGGACGGCGTCCAGCGGCAGCCCTTCCTCGGCGCGGCGGGCTGCGGTCTGCCGGACGGTGGTGAACTCCTCGTCCGGGGCGGGTTCTCCGGTGCGGACGGCCCGGGCGAGGGCGCGGACGCGGCGCTCGGTGGTGCGGGCGAGTTCGCCGTCGACCTGTTCGCGGGGCAGCCGCCGGTAGGTGGGCAGGGCGTCGAGCAGCGCCGCGAGGACCGCCCGGACGAGTTCCGGCAGGGCGGCCAGCAGCCGCTGGTCCGCGGGGACGCCGCCGATCGTCGGGACGTGCCACCCCGTGACCTGCGCCGGGGCGTTGTGACTGCTCACAGAAATCACCGTCCAGGTCTGGGGAACGCCCGAGGGCCGGTCCGGTGCGGCGGCCCCATCATGGAGGCACTCCCGGTTACCTGTTGGTAACAAACTTCTGGTGTGGAGGCAACAGTTGAGAACCCCACTTCTCCGCTTCTCCGCAAGAACCTTCCGCCGCAGGCTCGTCGGCGCCCTCGGCTCGGCCCTGCTGGCCGCCGCCCTGCTCGGCGGAGGAGGGTCCGCCGCCCTCGCCGCCGAGACCGCGCCCGCGGCGGCGGCCCCGCCGGACGGCGACACCGTCGCCTCCCCGCCCGGTGCCAACGACTGGAACTGCCGCCCCACGGCGGCCCACCCCAACCCCGTCGTGCTGGTCCACGGCACCTTCGCCAACCGCTTCGAGAACTGGCTGGTGCTGTCGCCGCTGCTGAAGAGCAAGGGCTACTGCGTCTTCGCCCTCGACTACGGCACCGTCCCCGGCGTCACCTCCTCCGGCAGCGGCGTGCTGCTGCCGATCGGCGGGCTCGGCCCGGCCGCCGAGTCCGCGGCCCAACTCGGCCGTTTCGTCGACCTGGTGAGGTCGTACACCGGTGCCGCGAAGGTCGACATCGTCGGCCACTCGCAGGGCGGCATGATCCCGAACTACTACCTGAAGTTCCTCGGCGGCGCGTCCAAGGTGGACAAGCTGGTGGCGCTCGCGCCGTCCAACCACGGCACCACGCTCTCCGGCATCGCCAACCTCGCCCCCTACCTGCCCGGGGTCGCCGACCTGATCTACACCGCCTGCCCGGCCTGCAAGGACCAGGTGGTCGGCTCGGCGTTCAACCGGAAGCTCTCCTCGCTGCCGGACACCGTGCCCGGGGTGCACTACACGGTGATCTCCACCGTCTTCGACGAGGTGGTCACCCCGTACCGGACGCAGTTCCTCAGCGGGCCGGACGTCGACAACATCACCATCCAGGACAGCTGCCTGATCGACCTCTCGGAGCACGTCCTGGTCGCCTTCGACCCGACCTCGCTGCACCACGTGACCAACGCGCTCGACCCGGCCCACGCCACCTGGGTGGGCTGCGGCTGAGCCGTCGGCGGCGGGCCGCCCCACCGGCCCGCCCGCGGTGCCCGCACCGGCCCTGCGCC
>NZ_JBEYFP010000358.1:0-6102 GCF_040634455.1 Kitasatospora sp. NPDC007106 | reverse complement strand
GGGCCTTCGACCGTCTGTGCGCCGCCAGGGACTCGAACCCCGGACCCGCTGATTAAGAGTCAGCTGCTCTAACCAACTGAGCTAGCGGCGCCTGCCGACGTGAAAACAATACACGGTCCGGAGAGGTACCCCGCACCACCGGCGGCCGGCCCCGCTCGCAGCGGCAGCCGGTCCGGGAACGCCGAAGGCCCCCCGCTTCCGCGAGAGGCCTTCGACCGTCTGTGCGCCGCCAGGGACTCGAACCCCGGACCCGCTGATTAAGAGTCAGCTGCTCTAACCAACTGAGCTAGCGGCGCCTGCTGACCTGCGGAACACTACACGCCGCGGCGGGCGGAACGGAAATCGTGACGGCCCGGTCACCAGGTGTCGCGGCCGGCCGCCCTGACGGCCACCCGACGACGACCGTGCAGCGGCGACCGCGCGCCGGCAGGCAGCGCGGTGATCACGAGGCGGGCGCGGCGCGCGGGGCCGTGCGGAGAGACCGCCCCCGTGTACCGACCTCCGCCTTGACCTTCCGCGTTGCCCGCAGACCGCCCATGTCGTCGTTCCAGTCGCCAGGGAATCTAGCGGGCGAACCAGGAGGGGACGGGACACCTCCACGGGCACACGCCGCGCCGTGCCGTCCTGTCACCCGGTTCGCGCACTCCGCCGTCAGCCGGGGGTTGACGGCGGACCGGCCGGCGGCACCGTCGCCCCAGATGCGTGCGCACGGCCTGCGGGAATGCCAGGATCACGGGGGCAGAGCCCGGTCCGAACTCCCCGAAGGCGGCACCATGACCAGCGAAGCGGACCTGCCGCCGACCGCGGCGGCCGGCACCCCCGCCCACCTCCAGCACGCCCGTCCGGTGCGGCGGATGGCCCCGCGCTCGCGCAGCGAACCGCACCGCACGGCCACCCCGCTGGAGCTCTTCTTCGACCTCTGCTTCGTGGTCGCCGTCGCCCAGGCCGGGGTGCAGCTCGCGCACGCCCTCGCCGAGGGCCACGCCGCCACCGGCGTCCCGCGCTACCTGTTCGTGTTCTTCGCGATCTGGTGGGCGTGGATGAACTTCACCTGGTTCGCCTCCGCGTACGACGTCGACGACGTCCCGTACCGCCTCACCACTCTGGTGCAGATCACCGGCGTGCTGGTGCTCGCGGCCGGCGTGCCCCGGATGTTCCAGGACCAGGACCTGGTGCTCTCGGTGGTCGGCTACGTGCTGATGCGCTTCGCCATGGTCACCCAGTGGCTGCGCGCCGCCGCCTGCGAGACCGGGGCGGCCCGCACCGTCGCCCTGCGCTACGCCCTCGGCATCACCCTCTGCCAGATCGGCTGGGGGCTGATCCTGCTCGTCCCGCACGCCGCCTACCCGTACGTCATCCCGCTCGGCATCCTGGCCGAGCTGGCGGTGCCGGTGCTGGCCGAGCGCAGCGCGCAGACCACCTGGCACCCGCACCACATCGCCGAGCGGTACGGCCTGTTCACCCTGATCGTGCTCGGCGAGACGGTGGCCGCCGCCACCCTCGCCGTGCAGACCGCCCTGGACGAGCACGAGGCGATCGGCGACCTCCTGCCGATCGCCGCCGGCGGCGTGCTGCTCTGCTTCGCCGCCTGGTGGATCTACTTCGCCGAACCCGTCCACGGCCGGCTCCGCTCCAACCGGCAGGCCTTCCTCTGGGGCTACGGGCACTACCTGGTGCTCGGCGCGGCGGCCGCGATCGGCGCGGGCCTGGAGGTGACGGTGGAGTTCTCCGTCCACCAGGCGCACATCGGGGCGGTGGCCGCCGCCGCGGCGGTGACCGTGCCGGCCGCGCTCTACCTGTTCACCGTCTGGCTGCTGCAGTCCCGGCACTTCAAGCAGGGCGCCGAACAGGCGGTGCTGCCGGCCGCCGCGGTCGCCGTGCTGGCCTGCACCGCGCTCGGCCGGGACGCCGTCCTCGCGGCAGGCCTGGTCGCCGCCGCCACGGTGGCCGCCGGCATCGTCCTGCGCGCCCGCCGCCTGAACCGCCGCGCCGCTTGAGACCCGCCGCGCCGCCACCGCCCGCAGGCGGGCCGCGGGTCGTCGGTGGCGGCTGCCAGGATGACGGCAGCAGTCCGTCCCCGCACAGATCGGCCCCGCCATGCCAGCCGTTCCCGAGCAGCTCGCCGACCTCCCCTACGCCGAGCTGCTGAGCCCGCACACCGGCCGGTTGTACGGCGACGAGCGCTACGACACCGTGCACTTCGACGGCGGCACGTACGAGGGCCGGGCGCTCGGCGCGGGCTTCCTGGAGTGCGCCTTCACCGGGGTCGAGCTGGACGGCACCGGTCTGCGCACCGCCCGGTTCAACGAGGTCTGGCTGCAGGGCTGCCGCCTGGTCGGCGCCGACCTCGCCGAGAGCGAGTGGCAGGACGCGACGCTCCTCGGCTCGGTGCTCGCCGGGATCTCCTGGTACGGCTCGGCGCTGCGCCGGGTGGTGCTGCGCGGCTGCAAGCTGGAGGCGGTCAACCTGCGCGGCGCCGTGCTGCGGGACGTCGTCTTCGAGGACTGCCTGCTGCGCGACGTCGACCTCGGCGAGGCGAAGCTGACCTCGGTCTCGGTGCCGGGCTCCACCCTGGACGGGGTCCGGTTCGCCGGTGCCCGGATGGAGAAGGTGGACCTGCGTGGTGCGGCGAAGCTGGGCCTGCCCGACGCCCACCTCGGCCTCTCCGGCGCCGTCCTGAACACCGGCCAGCTGTTCGAGCTGGCCCCGCTCTTCGCCCAGACTCTCGGCATCACCGTCAAGGACTGACCCGCAAGGGCTGACCGGCAAGGGCTGACCCGCAAGGACTGACCGGCCCGGTCCGGCCGGTCAGAGCGCGGCGAGCGCCTCGGCGACCGTCCGGTCGCCCGCCATCAGCTCCAGCGTCCGCCCGACCGCCGGTGCGGGTTCGGTGAGCAGGGCGGCCAGCACCGCCGCGACGTCGGCCCGCGGCACCGGGCCGCGTCCGACGGCGTCGCCGAGCCGGACGAGGCCGGTGGGCGGTGCGTCGGTGAGCGGGCCGGGCCGCAGCACCGTCCAGTCCAGTGCGGTGCGCCGCCGCAGGTCGTCGTCGGCGGCGCCCTTGGCGCGCAGGTAGGCGCCGAAGACCGGGTCGGGGCCGTCCGGGGCGGCGGCGTCCGCGCCGATCGAGGAGATCATCAGGTACCGGCGGACGTGTGCGAGTTCAGCGGCGTCGGCGAGCAGGGCGGCGCCCGCACGGTCGACGGTGTCCTTGCGGGCGGCGCCGCTGCCCGGCCCGGCTCCGGCCGCGAACACCACGGCGTCGGCGCCGTCCAGGACGGTGGCGAGCGCCTTCGGGTCCGTGGCCTCCAGGTCGAGGACGACCGGTTCGGCGCCGCGCTGCCGCAGGTCGTCGGCGTGCTCGGCGCGCCGGACGAGTCCGACGGGGGTGTCCCCGCGGTCGGCGAGCAGCTGCTCCAGGTGCAGGGCGATCTGTCCGTGTCCACCGGCGATGACGATGCGCATGCCCGCCACGCTATCCCCGTTCACCATCCGGTCGCCGGGCGACGCGACGGCGAACAGTCCGTCAAAGTTCGCTCCCGGGCATGGCCATGGCGCCCCGCCCTGCGTGACGATTCTCCGCGACCGATGGCACGGCAACGTGTTCATACAACATCACCGGACATCATCACCGAAGGGACGGCGGCCCGATGGCTGAGCTGAGTCGCAGGAAGTTCATGGCGCTGTCGGCGAGCGCCGCGGCGGGAGCCGCGGTGGCCTCCACCGCGCTGGGCGGCACCACCCGGGCCTCGGCGGCCGGCCTCAGCACGACCGGCACGATCGCCGACGCCCGGCACATCGTGATCCTCATGCAGGAGAACCGCAGCTTCGACCACTACTTCGGCATGCTGAAGGGCGTGCGGGGCTTCGCCGACCGCAGCGCCATCCAGATCGCCGGCGGCTACAGCGTCTTCAACCAGCCGAACGGGCTGGGCCGCCAGTACCCGTGGCAGTTCAGCGCCACCAAGCCGGCGGGCGGCGCGGACCCGGAGCGCCTCGCCCAGTGCAACGGCGACCTGTCGCACGCCTGGTCCGACCAGCACAACGCGTGGAACGGCGGCAAGCTCGACTCCTGGGTCTCCGCCAAGGGCAACGTCCGCACGCTGGGCTACCTGACCCGCGCCGACATCCCCTTCCACTACGCGCTGGCCGACAACTGGACGGTCAACGACGCCTACTTCTGCTCGGTGCTGAGCGCCACCGGCCCCAACCGCACCTACCACTGGTCCGGCCAGATCGACCCGGCCGGCACCGCGGGCGGCCCGGCCTACGACGGCGGCGACGAGTCCGGCCTGCGCTGGCAGACCTACGCCGAGGCGCTGGAGGCGGCCGGCGTGAGCTGGAAGGTCTACCAGAACGCCGCCGACAACTACGGAGACAACGCCCTCGCCTACTTCACCCGGTTCAGCTCCGCCCCGGCGGGTAGCCCGCTCGCGGTCAAGGGCATGGGCTCGGTGCCGAAGAAGACCGGGAGGACGCCCGACGACATCGCCGCGGCGATCCGCGCCGACGTGGTGGCCGGCACCCTGCCGCAGGTGTCCTGGATCGTCCCCGACCAGGCCTCCTCCGAGCACCCGTACGCCACCCCGGCCGACGGCGCGCACTTCGTCCACATGGTGATGGACGCGCTCAACGCGGACCCGGACGTCTTCGACTCCACCGTCCTCTTCCTCAACTACGACGAGAACGACGGCTTCTTCGACCACGTCCCGCCGCCGGCGGCTCCGGCCGGCACGGCCGGCGAGTTCTACAACGGCACCAACATCGGCCTCGGCTTCCGCGTCCCGCTGATCGCGATATCCCCGTGGACCCGCGGCGGCTGGGTCAGCTCCGAGGTCTCCGACCACACCTCGGTGCTGCGCTTCCTGGAGAGGTGGACGGCCGCCATCGGCAGGCCCGCCACCTGCCCCAACATCAGCGCCTGGCGCCGCAAGGTCTGCGGCGACCTCACCGGCATGTTCGACTTCGCCAACCCGGTGTACGGGCTGCCCGCGCTGCCCAACACCGACGCCACCATCGGCCTGGCCGCCTGTGGCCCGCTGCCCAACCCGGCGCCGGTCGACAACAAGCTGCCCCAGCAGGAGCCCGGCACCCGCCCGGCCCGCGCGCTGCCCTACCAGCCCAACGCCAACCTCGACCACCTGGAGTTCGGCTCCGGCGGCGTGATGAAGGTCTGGATCGCGATGGCCAACCAGGGCGCCGCCGGCGCCGCGCACCTCGCGGCCTACGCCAACGCCCACCGCAGCGGCGGCCCCTGGCAGTACACCGTCGACGGCGGCGGCTCCACCAGCGACTTCTTCAACTGCGGCACCGGCTTCGGCGGCGGCCCGTACGACCTGAGCGTGGTCGGCCCGAACCGCTTCCTGCGCCGCTTCAAGGGCGACGCCACCAAGCCCGGCAAGCTGGTCTCGGTCACCGCCTCGTACGCGAACGCCCCGACCACCGGCAAGCTGGCGCTCTGGTTCGCCTTCGCCAACACCGGCACGGCGGCAGTCACCTTCACCGTCACCTCCACCAACTACCGCAACGACGGTCCGTGGACGTACACCGTCCCGGCCGGCGGCACCGCCTCGGACTTCTTCAACGCGGTGGCCTACAACAACGGCTGGTACGACTTCACGGTGACGGTGGACTCGGACCCGAGCTGGTCGCAGCGGTTCACCGGCCACCTGGAGACCGGCGCCGCCAGCGTCTCCGGCTGAGCCGAACGGGGGACGCCCGCCCGCGCCGCCGCCCGCGGCGCGGGCGCCCCCGGTGGCATGCCCCGCGGCGTAGTGTGACAGTGAGGGAGGCCCGGGTCGGACTGCACGCGAGGAGGAAGACATGGGCATCTTCGACAGGTTCCGGCACAAGGCGCACGAGTCGGGCGACCCGGCCGGGCGCGCGGCGCTCGCGCACGACGAGGCCGCCGACGCCTTCGGCGACACCGCCGAGAGGAGCCGCATGGACGCCCAGCACCGGGCGGAGCAGATGGAAGAGGACCGCAGGGCCGCGTCCGACATGACCGCCGAGGGCGATCCCTGGGACTGACCGACCCGACCACGGACCCGATCGCGAACACCGATCCGCACGCCGAGGGGCCCGGCCGCCGGCCGGGCCCCT
>NZ_JBEYFP010000357.1:0-6102 GCF_040634455.1 Kitasatospora sp. NPDC007106 | reverse complement strand
CCCCCCCCCCCCCGGGGGGGGGGGGCCGGCCCCTCGGCCGTTCGGGGCCGGCTCAGGGCCGGCTCAGGGCCGGCCGGTGGCCGGCGGGCGGGGCCATCAGAGCGGCGTGCCCGGGGCGGCGCTGGCCGGGCAGCGGGGTGCCGGGCGGTGCGGTGCGCCGCGGGCCGCCGGCGGGCGGTGCCTGGTGCGGCGTCATCGGGTGCGCCGGGCCGCCGCTGTGCACCGTCGGCTCCGCGGGCGTGCCGAGCGGGGCGAGCGAGATCTGCACCCCGCAGTCGGCGAGCGCGTCGAGCTCCCGGGCGGTCGGGTCCTGCGCGGCGGACTGCTCGTCGGTGACCAGCCGGGTGATGGCCTCCGTCGGCACCGTCTGGAACATGGTGTCGGAGCCCAGCTTGGTGTGGTCGGCGAGGACGATCACCTCCGTCGCCGCCTGCACCAGTGCGCGGTCCACGCTCGCGGACAGCATGTTGGTGGTCGACAGGCCGCGCTCGGCGGTCAGCCCGCTGCCGGAGACGAACGCCTTCGACACCCGCAGGCCGGCCAGCGACTGCTCGGCGCCACTGCCCACCAGGGCGTAGTTGGAGCCGCGCAGGGTGCCGCCGGTCATCACCACCTCGACGCGGTTGGCGTGCGCCAGCGCCTGGGCGACCAGCAGCGAGTTGGTGACCACGGTGAGGCCGGGCACCCGGGCGAGCCGGCGGGCCAGCTCCTGGGTGGTGGTGCCGGCGCCCACGACCACGGCGTCGCCCTCCTCGACCAGGCCGGCGGCCAGGTCGGCGATGGCGCTCTTCTCGGCCGCGGCGAGATGGGTCTTCTGCGGGTAGCCGGGCTCCCGACTGAAGCCTCCGGGGAGCACCGCCCCGCCGTGCCGGCGGTCGAGCAGCCCTTCGGCCTCCAGGGCCCGGACGTCCCGGCGGACGGTGACTTCGGAGGTCTGGACGACGCGGGCCAACTCCCGGAGCGAGACCGCTCCGTTGGCGCGCACCATTTCGAGGATCAACTGGCGACGTTCTGCAGCAAACACGGAACCGACGGTAACGTGAATGACCGTCTGCTTTCAGGCGTTTGCAGCCAGTAGCCGGAAACGCTCACGTACGAGCGGCGCGCGACCGTACAATTCGCGCCGCGGGCGGCTCCGCGCACGCTCGGCCGCGCGGGTGGAACGCGGAGGGCGGCCGCCGCGGCGGCCGCCCCGGATGCGCGCGGCAGGTCAGGAGTCCGAGCCCTCGCGCTTGCGGATGTGCAGCTGCCGGGCGGCCTCCGCGGTGGAGCCGGACAGCGACGGGTACACGGTGAACGCGCCGGCCACCTGTTCGACCGTCAAGTTGTTGTCCACGGCGAGCGAGATCGAATGGATGAGTTCGCTGGCGCGCGGCGCGACGACCACGCCGCCGACCACGATGCCGGTGCCGGGGCGGCAGAACAGCTTCACGAAGCCGTCCCGGATGCCCTGCATCTTGGCCCGCGGGTTGCCGCGCAGCGGCAGCTTCACCTCGACGGCGTCCATCTTGCCGCCGGCCACGTCGGCGGCCGTGTAGCCGACCGTGGCGATCTCCGGGTCGGTGAAGACGTTGGAGGCGACGGTCTTCAGGTTCAGCGGCTGCACCGCGTCGCCGAGCGCGTGGTACATCGCGATCCGGCCCTGCATGGCGGCGACCGAGGCGAGCATGAAGACGCCGGTGCAGTCGCCGGCCGCGTAGACGCCCGGGGCGGTGGTGCGGGACACCCGGTCGACCTTGATCTGGCCCCAGTCGTTCAGCGCGACACCGGCCTCCTCCAGGCCCATGTCCGCGGTGTTGGGGATCGAGCCGACCGCCATCAGGCAGTGGGTGCCCTCGATGACCGTGCCGTCGGAGAGGGTGACCTCGACCTTGTCGCCGATCCGCTTGGCGCTCTCGGCGCGCGAGCGGCTCATCACGTTCATGCCGCGGCGGCGGAAGACGTCCTCCAGCACCTCGGCGGCGTCCGGGTCCTCGCCCGGCAGCACCCGGTCGCGGCTGGAGACCAGCGTGACGTCGGAGCCGAGCGCCTGGTAGGCGCCGGCGAACTCGGCGCCGGTGACGCCGGAGCCGACCACGATCAGCTCGCGGGGCAGCTCGTCGAGGTCGTAGACCTGGGTCCAGGTGAGGATCCGCTCGCCGTCCGGCTGGGCGTCGGGCAGCTCGCGCGGGTGCACGCCGGTGGCGATCAGCACGGCGTCGGCGCGCACCGTCTCGGTGGTGCCGTCCTCGCGGTCGACGACGACCTCGCGGGATCCGTCCACCGCCTGGCCGCCGGCGCCGAGCCGGCCCTTGCCGCGGAGCACGGTGACGCCGGCCCGGGTGACCGCCTGGGTGATGTCGTGGGACTGGGCGATCGCGAGGCGCTTCACGCGTCGGTTGACCTTGCCGAGGTCGACGCCGACCACCCGGGCGGACTGCGCGAGCGGCGGGGTGTCGTCGGCGACGATGATGCCGAGCTCCTCGTAGGAGCTGTCGAAGGTCGTCATCACCTCGGCGGTGGCGATCAGCGTCTTGGACGGCACACAGTCCGTCAGCACCGCCGATCCGCCCAGGCCGTCGCGGTCGACGACGGTCACCTCCGCGCCGAGCTGGGCGGCCACCAGGGCCGCCTCGTATCCGCCGGGTCCGCCACCGATGATCACGATCCGAGTCACGGGCACCATTCTCCCGCATGCCGGAACCAAAGCCACGCCGGGGGCGTTGCCTCCTGTCCTGGCCCTTCGGCGGGCTCCTGCGGCCGCCCCCGCGGGCCCGCCCGTTCCGGTCCGGGGCAGCGCTCTCCCGTAGGCTGGCGCCCATGTCGCTCTACGCCGCGTACGCCACGAACCTCGACGCCCGGCAAATGACCAGGCGCGCCCCGCACTCCCCGCTGCGCGGCACCGGCTGGCTGGACGGCTGGCGGCTGACCTTCGGCGGCGAGCAGCTGGGCTGGGAGGGCTCGCTGGCGACGGTGGTGGAGGACGAGAAGGACCAGGTCTTCGTCTCGCTCTACGACGTCTCGCCGATGGACGAGGAGGGGCTCGACCGCTGGGAGGGCGTGCAGCTCGGCATCTACCGCAAGATCCGGCTGCGGGCGCACACCCTGGACGGCGACATCCCGGTCTGGACGTACGTACTGAACGACTACGAGGGCGGCCTGCCCGCCGCCCGCTACCTCGGGCTGATCGCGGACGCGGCGGAGAGCGCCGGCGCCCCCGACGACTACGTGCACGAGCTGCGCCGCCGCCCCTGCTGAGCCCGGCCGCGGCCCGCCGCGGCCGGGACGGCACCGCCCGGCGGCGCCACGACCGGGTCCGCGGCCTCGTGCGATCCGACGGACCGGGGTGTCCGCAGGCCGCCTGTCACGGTATTTCCGGATGATTCGGGTAACGATCCGGCGCGTCTTGGCGGGATTGTCTACGCGCGTAGGCGAATCTTGTCTATCCTCGGACCCGTGAACGCATCTCCTCAGTCGGTCGTCTCCGCCGACCCCTACGCCGCCGCCCGGGCCGCCGCCGACCGCCTCCGCGAGCTGACCGGCGTCGACCGCCACGACGTCGCCCTCGTCATGGGCTCCGGCTGGGTGCCGGCCGCCGACGCCCTGGGCGAGACCGTGGCCGAGTTCCCGGTCACCGAACTCCCTGGCTTCCCCGCCCCCGCCGTCGCCGGGCACGCCGGCAAGATCCGCTCCGTGAAGATCGGCGAGAAGCGCGCCCTGATCTTCCTCGGCCGCAACCACTACTACGAGGGCCACGGCGTGGCCACCGTGGTGCACGGCGTCCGCACCGCCGCCGCCGCGGGCTGCGGGATCGTCGTCCTCACCAACGGCTGCGGCGGCCTGCGCGAGGGCTGGACCCCGGGCCAGCCGGTCCTGATCAGCGACCACATCAACCTCACCGCCGACTCGCCGATCGTCGGCGCCAACTTCGTCGACCTCACCGACCTCTACTCCAAGCGGCTGCGCGCCCTGTGCCGCGAGGTCGACCCGACCCTCGACGAGGCCGTCTACGTGCAGTTCCGCGGCCCGCACTACGAGACCCCGGCCGAGGTCAACATGGCCCGGGTGATCGGCGGCGAGCTGGTCGGCATGTCGACCACCCTGGAGGCCATCGCCGCCCGCGAGGCCGGCACCGAGGTGCTCGGCATCTCCCTGGTGACCAACCTGGCCGCCGGCATCACCGGCGAGCCGCTCAACCACGAAGAGGTGCTGGAGGCCGGCAAGGCCAGCGCCGAGCGGATGGGCGCGCTGCTCGCGAAGGTCCTTGAGCGGATCTGAGCCCGCACTGACGCAGAATCAGTAGACCGGCGGCAGGCCGCGGCACCCCCGCGGTGCCGCGGCCGCCGCCGGCCGGCCCACACCCCCGTTTGGAGCTCGCAGCATGGCGCAGGCACCCACCACCGACCTCCTCGCCCGGGCCCGTGCGTGGCTCGCCGAGGATCCCGACCCGCAGACCCGCGCGGAGCTCACCGAGCTGCTCGCCGCCGCCGAGGGCCCCGACGCCGAGTCCGGGGAGCGGATCGCCTGGTCCCGGCTGGCCGAACGCTTCGCCGGCCGCCTCCAGTTCGGCACCGCGGGCCTGCGTGGCGAACTCGGCGCCGGACCGATGCGGATGAACCGCGCCGTGGTGATCCGCGCCGCCGCCGGCCTCGCCGCGTACGTGCGCAAGAACCCCGGGCTGGGCGACCTCGTGGTGATCGGCTACGACGCCCGGCACAAGTCGTACGACTTCGCCCGGGACACCGCCGCCGCCGTGGTCGGCGCCGGTCTGCGCGCCGCCCTGCTGCCGCGGCCGCTGCCCACCCCGGTGCTCGCCTTCGCGATCCGCCACCTCGGCGCCGCGGCCGGCGTCACCGTGACGGCCAGCCACAACCCGCCGCAGGACAACGGGTACAAGGTCTACCTGGGAGACGGCTCGCAGATCGTGCCGCCCGCGGACGTCGAGATCGCCGCCGAGATCGACGCGATCGGCGCCCTCGCCGACGTCCCGCTCGCCGAGGGCGGCTGGGAGGTGCTCGGCGACGACGTCGTCGAGGCCTACCTCGACCGCGCGGTCACCGTGCTGGACCCGGCCGGCGCCCGCGCGCTGGACGTGGTCTACACGCCGCTGCACGGCGTCGGCCGGGACGTCCTGCTCGCCGCCTTCAAGCAGGCCGGCTTCCCGGCGCCCACCGTGGTCGCCGAGCAGGCCGAGCCCGACCCCGACTTCCCGACCGTGGCCTTCCCCAACCCGGAGGAGCCCGGCGCGATGGACCTGTCCTTCCGGACGGCCGCCGCCGCCGGCCCGGACATCGTCATCGCCAACGACCCGGACGCCGACCGCTGCGCGGTGGCCGTCCCGGACAACGGCGGCTGGCGGATGCTCCGCGGCGACGACGTCGGCGCGCTGCTCGGCTCGGCCCTGGTCGCCAAGCGGGTCGGCGGCACCTTCGCCACCACCATCGTCTCCTCCACCCTGCTCGGCCGGATCGCCGCCGCCGCGGGCCTCGGCTACACCGAGACGCTCACCGGCTTCAAGTGGATCTCCCGCGCCGAGGGCCTGCGCTACGGCTACGAGGAGGCGCTCGGCTACTGCGTCGACCCGGAGGGCGTCCGCGACAAGGACGGCATCACCGCCGCCCTGCTGATCGCCGAGCTCGCCGCGACCCTCAAGCGCTCCGGCCGCACCCTCACCGACCTGCTGGACGACCTGGCGCTGGAGCACGGCCTGCACGCCACCGACCAGCTCTCCGCCCGGGTCGACGACCTCGCGCTGATCGCCGAGGCCATGCACCGGCTGCGCGAGCGGCCGCCGACGGTCCTGGCCGGGCTGCAGGTCACCCGGGCCGACGACCTCACGGCCGGCTCCGCCGACCTGCCGGCCACCGACGGCCTGCGCTACTACCTGGCCGGCGAGGGCGTCCGCTCCGCCCGGATCGTCGTCCGGCCCTCCGGCACGGAACCCAAGCTCAAGTGCTACCTGGAGGTCGTCCTCCCGGTCGCCGACGCCGCCGGACTGGCCGACGCCCGCATGCGGGCCGCCACCCTGCTCGACGGCATCAAGCGCGACCTCGCAACTGCCGCAGGCATCGGCGCCTGACGGCCCGGCGCCGCCCGGCGGACACCCCGCTTCGTCCGCCGGGC
>NZ_JBEYFP010000356.1:0-6111 GCF_040634455.1 Kitasatospora sp. NPDC007106 | reverse complement strand
CCCACGGGTCGCCGGCCGGCGGCGGTCCGTATCCGTAGGGCGGGACCGGCGGCGGCGCGTCTGCGGACGGCGGGGCGAAGGCTCGGGCGAAGGCGTCGTTCTCGGCGGCCGAACCACCCGGCGAGGGGACGTCCTGGTCGGACGGCATGAGGCGGGCTCCCTGGGCGTGGTGCGCGCCGGACGGGATCGTTCGACGGCGGCGCGAATATAGCGGATCACCCGGACACCCGTCCGACGGGCAACCTGACGCCGCCCCGGCGCACCCCGGCCGACGAACTCGCCGACCTGGCCGAGGATCCCCTTCAGCCCAACACCCAGCCCGGGGCCCCCGCCGCCGTCGAACACGGCACCTCCCTGCACCGCGAACTGGAACTGCTCGTCGCGGCCGGGCTCTCGCCCGTGGACGCCCTGCGCGCCGCCACCGTCCTGCCCGCCCGGCACTTCGGCCTCGCCGACCGCGGCAGGATCGCACCCGGTCTGCGCGCCGACCTCCTGCTCGTCGACGGCGACCCGCTCACCGACGTCCGGGCGACCCGCGCGGTACGCGCCGTGTGGTGCGGCGGCATCCGGCACGTCCCCACATGAGAGCACCTCGCTGACGCCGGGCAGGGCGGTCGGCGTACGGCGACGGCGTCCGAGGAGCCGAGCCGCCGCCCGGCACCTCGGCCGACCTCGCCCCCGGGCCACCGGATGCCGGACGTGCTGCCCGGCCCTGCGCACGGGCTGGTCCGCCGCGGCATGCCGGCCCAGGGCATCGCGGACCGCGCTACGCGGCGGTGCGGCCGTCTCGCGCCGTGGCGCGGTTGCCGGCGACCATCCGCCCGAGGTAGACGGCGTTGACGAGGCCGGCCGTGACGGCGGTGGCGAGCTGGAGCAGGGGGCCGATCCATTCGACCGGGGTGTCCCAGAAGACCGCGGGCAGGGGCATGGCGAGAAGACCGAAAGGTGCGGTGGCGAGGGCGAGCCACAGACCGGCGAACGAGGGGTTGTGGATGACGTACGTGGCGTGGACGTCGAGACCGACCGCGGCTGCGACCAGGACCAGGTAGGCCCGCGAGAGCATGTTGTCGAACGCGGGGGCCAGCAGAGCGGGAATGCGGCGGGGTCGGGGGGCGGCGTCGCTGGTCATGGCTTTGTTCCCTCGGTGGGTCGGTTGCTGTTGCACCAAGAGTGGATCACCGTCGCGGGCCCGGTCCTGAGTAGGAATACTCATCACGCCCGCCACGGATACGCAGCGGGTGACGTCCGGTCGGCCCGGTCCCGGTGTGACGGGGTGACAGGATGACGCGGTGTCCGAATCCCTTCATGAACCGTGGCTGCGCGGCATCGCCTTCAATCCGGCGGCGCCCTCCGAGGTGCTGATACGCCTGCTGGATCGAGCGGCCGGCGGGATCGGCCCGCTGATGTGCGAGGGTCGTGACCTGCCCGACGCCGTCGTCGACGCGGCCCTGCGCCATCCGGACAGAGTCGTCCGCCGCGCGCTCGCCCGTAACCGGCACGTCGACCCGACGCGGCTCGCCCCCTTGGCCACGGACCCGTCGGGGATCGTTCGCGGGTGGCTCGCCGGCGGCCCCCGCCCCCGTCCCCGGTGGGTCCGGCCGCTTCCGGACGACGTCCTCGTCACCCTCCTGACCGCTCAGGACGGGGGCGAGGACGGCATGGTCACCGAGCAGGACATCATTGCGGAGCTCGACTCGTCCCGGCAGATCCCGCTGTCCTTCCACTGCTCCCTGGCCGGCCGCGAGCACCCCGAACTCCGGATGCGGGCCACCTGGAGGTGGCAGTTGCTCACCCCCGCGGAGCGCGAGGCCCTGCTCGACGACCCCGACCCCGCCGTACGGGAAGCCGCGCAGGACCACAGCTGGGAGCTGGACCCGGAACGGGTGGAGGCCAGGCTGCCGTCCATCGGCTCGCTCAGCAAGGGATTCGTGCTCGGCACATGCGCGTTGTCCCGAGCGCTCGTCGAGCAGTGCTTCGCGGACGGCACGGTGCGCCCACTGACCTGGAACCGCCATACCCCGGCCGATGCCGTGGCCCGGCTCGCCCGCCACCCCGAGCCGGCGGTCCGAGCCTTGGTCGCCGCCCGGCCCGACCTGGGAGCCGACCTGGTCGCGGAGCTGAGGGAGGATCCGGACGAGAACGTGCGGAGGCGCGCACGCCTCCACCCCGTTCCCCGCACCTGGGCCGAGTACTGGGCGATCGAGCGGGTCATCGGGCAGATCATCGGGCACGGTCCGGACTGCACCTGCCCGATCACCGAGCCGACCCCCGAGCCGTCCCCCGACTGGTACGCCGCCTGCGCGGCCTCCGAGGAACCGGAGCTCCGCCGGGTTGCGGCGAGCTGGCCGCTCCTGCCCGCCGTGCTCGTCGAGACACTCGCGCAGGACGACGACGAGGAAGTACGGATCCGGCTGGCCTGCCACCACCCCCTGGCCCCGCCCCACCTCCTCCTGGACGTCTTCGTCACCCGCCCGGCCCACCGTGAACACCTGCTGACCCTGCCCGCCTTCCCGCGCACCGGCCGCACCCACCTCATCGGCCACCCGGACCCCGAGGTCCGCGCCCTGGCCGCAGCCGATCCCGCCCTGCCCGAACCCCCGGTGGACGACCCCGACGAGGCGGTGCGCCGGGCCGCCGCCGCCAACCCGAGCCTGACCCCCCAGGCCCTGGAGCCGCTCCTCGCCGACCTCCGCACCGCGGAGGGCGCCGCGGCCAACCCGTCCCTCCCCGCCGCCCGCATGCACGCACTCCTCGACCGCTGCCTGACCGGCGGTGCTGCCGCCACCCCGCCGCCGGCGGCCGAAGGCCGAGGGACGACGCCCGGCCAGTGATCACGGGCCGGGCACCATCCGCCGGCTGCCGACCGACACCGTCACCGCTTCTTCGTTTCATGGTGGTTCCAGCGGTCGTCGGCGGTCGGTGCGCGCCTGACCGGCTAGCCGCGAACGAACCTGACTCTTCATCAGTTACGCCTTGGGGTCGACCATCTAGGCTGATGTGGTGACTGATGAGCAGGAGCGGGTGCAGCCGTCGGGAGTGTGGGCCACGGCGGTGGGGGTGGCCAGGGTGCGGGCGCTGGAGTCGGAGCGGGAGAACGCGCTGTTCCGCGACCCCCTGGCGAAGGCCTTCGCCGCCGCCGGCGGCCTGTGGCCCGCCTCGCCGCCGCCCGAGGACGAGGCCGCGCGACGCCGTCGGCTCGCCGTGTCGTTCTCGATCGTCATCAGGACGAGGTTCCTCGACGATCTGTTGCTGGAGGCGTCCGCGGCCGGGGTCCGGCAGGTCGTGCTGCTCGGCGCCGGCATGGACAGCCGGGCCTTCAGGACGGACTGGCCCGAGGGCACCCGGCTGTTCGAGGTCGACACCGCCGCGCCACTGGACTTCAAGGCGGCGGTGCTGCGCCGGGAGCGGGCCGTCGCACGCTGTGAGCGGATCACCGTCGCGGTGGACCTGCGTGAGGACTGGCCGGGCGCGCTGGCCGCCGCGGGGCACGACCCGGCGCTGCCGACCGTGTGGATCGCCGAGGGACTGCTGATCTACCTGCCCGAGGACGCCGTGGAGCTGCTGCTCACCCGGATCGGGGCGCTGTCGGCGGTAGGCAGCCGGATGGGGCTGACGTTGGGCTCGCGCGGCGTGGTCGAGCGGTTCGGTGCGGACGCCGTGCCGGGATCGGCGGCGTCCCTGTGGGTCTCGGAGATGCCCGACGACCCGGTGGGCTGGCTGGCCGGGCACGGCTGGGACGCCGACAGCCACACCCTGCGCGAGCTCGCTGCCGCCTACGGCCGCCCGATCGGCACCCCGCCGCAACGCGAGGAGCGGCCCGGCGGACTGATCGCGGCCGTCCGCCAGTAGACCGCCTCCCGGTCCCCCCGATGATCGATCCCAAGGGGCCCGACGAGTGGACCAGGTTCGACGTGCCGCGGTCAGTGGTCAGGAATCGCTCCGGGCGGCGGGCGTGGACGGGCGTTCGGGGCGGCGCGGTTCTCGGCCGGCCGTCGGCCGGAGGGCCTGCCGATGTGCGAGCACCCGGGCGGTGAAGACCTCGACACCGTCCACGACCGCTTCGAAGCGCAGGGAGTGGAACAGGTCGAAGGCGTGCTGGGCGCCGGGGAGTTCCGCGTACACGACGGTCTCGACGCCGGCGTCCCGCAGCTCGGTGGCGAATCGCCGGGCGATGTCCACCGGTACCACCGTGTCCCGGTCGCCGTGGACGAGGAGGAAGGGCGGCGCGTCCGCGGTGATGTGCGCGGAGGGCGAGGAGTGCGGCCCCTGGCCGTAGTAGGGCCCGTAGTAGCCGTTCAGTCCGATCACCGCGGTGACCGAGGTGTCGGCGTCCTCGAAGCCGGGCTGGAGGGTCGGGTCGCCGGGGGTGAGGGCGGCCAGCGCCGCCAGATGTCCGCCGGCCGAGCTGCCCGCCACGAACACCGTTGCCGGGTCGGCCCCGAATGCAGGGCCGTGTTCACGCACCCAGGCGATCACGCGTTTGGCGTCGATCAGGTGCTCGGGGTGCCGGACGGCGGGCCGCAGCCGGTAGTTGGCGCTGATGCAGACCCAGCCCCGGTCGGCGAACCTGTGCAGCAGCGGCAGGGACTGCCTGTTCTTGCGGCCCCCTCGGTAGCCGCCGCCGTGCAGGTGGATCAGGACGGGAGCTCCCGGCGGCGTCGCACGACCGTGGTAGACGTCGAGCCGGTGCCGGCGGCCGCCGGTGCCGTACCGGAGGTTCGCGACGCGGACGACACCACGGGGACGGCGCGGGAACGGACGGAGCACGACGCGGGCGAGCGGATGCCGACGGCCCGGCCCGACCGCAGCCGCACCGGGGGAGTGTGCCGCCCGCCGGTCGGCCCCCAGCCCTTCGGCCAGGGCGCGGTCGACCTCCGCCCGTGCGCGCATGCTGCGCCGGACGACGAGTGCCAGTCCTGCGACGGTGGCCGCCGCCAGTGCCACTGCCGCCCACCCGGCGGGCGTGCGGATGTCGCCCTGGGCGAAGGCCACCGCGGTCCACAGCACCAACCAGGCCGCCGCGACGAACGGCAGCTCGCCGATCAGTAGGCCGAGGCGGAAGCTCAGGTCGTCGAGCGGCCACGGCCGGCGCACCGGGGCGAGCGCGAACAGCGTGCCCGCGGCGACGAACGCCACCGTCCACAGATATCCGACAGGCACAGGAATCGTCCTCCGCATCACGGCCGGCCACGGGCCACCGCCGCGCCCGCAGCACCCCATCCTCATCACCGCAGATGTGGTACCTCATTTGTGGTACCACGGGTGGGGTAGTCTCGGCAACGTGAACAGAGACCGACGCGACCGCCTCCGGGACGCGGCCATCGAGGTACTGGCGGAGGCCGGCGGGCGCGGCCTCACCCACCGGGCCGTCGACGCCGTTGCGGCCGTGCCCCCGGGCACCACCAAGAACTACTTCCCCACCCGCGACACCCTGCTCACCGCCGTTGCCGAGCGGTGCGCCGACCTGTACGGCGCCGTGCCCCGCCCCGCCCCCGTCGACCGCGCGGGCCTGGCGGACATGCTGCGCACACTGCTGGAGAACGTCGCCGGACCCGGCCGCACCCGCATGCTCGCCTATGTGGAGCTGCGCGCCGAGGCCGCGCGCCGCCCCCGCCTGGCGGCCCTCCTCGACAGCGTGGCGATCGCCGACTTCACCGCCTTCGAACAGGCCCAGCGCGCCGCGGGTCTGCCGGTCACCCCGGAGCGCTCGGCCGCTGTCGTCCTTGCCCTGCACGGTGCCGTCGGCCACCTGCTGGCCGGCGGCCACGACCTGCTCGCCGCCGCAGGACTGCGCGACCTCGACGCCCTCGCGCACGGACTGCTGAACACCGTCTACGGGCCCGCCCTCGACGTCCCGGCCGCCGCACCTCGGTGACCGGCGAGCCGGGTTCGGACGCGCTGCACCGTCTGCCGGCCACCGGGTCAGGATTGATGCCGAACGCGCGCTGCCGAGCAGCGGTCGCCGTCCGGTGCTTGCCGGGTGTGCCGGGCCAGTTGTGAACGAGGGGGTCGGGTCCGGCGCCGCGTCTGCCGCCTGCACGTGGTCCCCGCCCTCGGCGACCGCAAGCTCCGGGACCTCAGCGCGGAGGACGTGGACCGCTGGCTGGCCGC
>NZ_JBEYFP010000355.1:0-6154 GCF_040634455.1 Kitasatospora sp. NPDC007106 | reverse complement strand
TGGAGGCGAGCAGGCACGGGTGGCGGCGGGGGGCCCGGTCCCAGGCGCGGTCCTCGGCATCCACGGCCCGGTAACGGGCGGGCCCCTTGTTGCGGGCGATCTCCCGGCTGACGGTCGAGGCCGAGCGGCCCAGACAGCGGGCTATCGCGCGGATCGAGTCACCCGAGCGAGACCGCGTGAGATCGACTCCCGCTCAGGAAAAGTCAGTTGACCTGATCGCCGTTGCCGGATCGGCGGAACGTATCCCGCCGTTGGACTTGATGATCGTGAAGATCGAGCCAGGCGGCCTGCCCAGCGCCCGCGAGATCTCGCTGATCGACTCACCGGCCTTCCAGCGGTCCCACAACTCACGCTTCTGTGTGTCCGACATGCCCGGACGACCCAACCTCGGCATGCGCCACATCCTCCGTCACCAGGGATGTTGCGCTGACGGGTTGAGTTCACCGTGGCTTTTTTCAAGATCTCGATCGTCTGCGGCTGTTCATGGTTCTGCCGCCGCAACTGCATCAGCTCTTCGCGTTCCGTGCCGGTCAGCGCGCCAGCAGGGCCCTGGCCCCGGTCGATCATCGCCTGCTTGACCCACGAGCGCAGGCCCTCGGCACTGACGCCGAGCTCCCTGGCCACCTCGGTCGGAGTCCGTCCAGTCGAGAAGACCAGCTCCACCGCGTCCTTCTTGAACTCGGCCGCGTGCCGCTTACCGCTCTTGCCACTCACGATCAGGACTACTTCCTCCGGGACCAACCGTCCCAGTAGCGAGCTGTCCAAGATCCGGGGGGAACTTCACGTTCCACTACTACACGCCCGGTGACGCGCTCGCCCACGGGACGATCGCCTGGGGCCCGTTCGCCGTCCTGGTGACGGTCGGGTGCGCCGGGATCGCCGCCGCCCTCCCCCTGCTGCTGCGCCGGGACCTGGTTCCCTGAGCACCAACCCGCCCGCAGCCCGCCCGGTCACCTGACCGCCGAGGACACCCGCAATCCGCGCCGAGCACCCCAAGGCCGTGCCGCCGGGACCGTTGTTCCCCCACCAGTGACCAATGGCCCAAAGCCCCAAGCGGCCGGCCCAGAGCAGGCTGGCACCAACAGCTCGAACGGCGAACCCGATCAGCGCAGCGCCACTTTCTGACCGGCCGGTCAGGCACGAACAGCATTTTTTCCCCAGCAGAGTTGAGGAGTATTCCGATGGCACAGGCATATCTGGTCGGCAGTGGCATAGCCGCCCTGTCCGCCGCGGCGTTCCTGATCCGCGACGGCGGCTTCGCCGGCAGCGACATCCACCTCTTCGAGGAGCAGGTGGAGGTCGGCGGCAGCCTGGACGCGGGCGGCACGCCGGACGCGGGCTACACGATGCGCGGCGGGCGGATGTTCGAGGCCCAGTTCCGCTGCACCTACGACCTACTGTCCGGCATCCCGTCGTTGGACGACCCGTCGACTTCCGCCACCCAGGACGTCTACGACTCCCACCAGGAGTCACCGTGGGACGACGCCACCCGGCTGGTGGGCGCGGGCGGGGAGATCCGCGACGGCCACGCCATGGGCTTCTCCGAGCATCACCGCCTTCAGCTGGTCAAGTGCCTGGCCACACCCGAACGGATGCTGGACGGCAAGCGGATCACCGACTGCTTCCGCGAGGACTTCTTCACCACCGACTTCTGGTACATGTGGTGCACCACCTTCGCCTTCGAGCCCTGGCACAGCGCGATCGAGTTCCGCCGCTACCTCAGGCGCTTCGTACATCTGTTCCCCGAGTTCGAGACGATGTCCGGGATCTACCGCACCCGGTACAACCAGTACGACTCGATCGTCCGCCCGCTGACCGGCTGGCTGCTGGAGCGCGGCGTGCGGATCCACACCGGCCGTCGGGTGACCGACCTGTCCTTCCGGGCGGAGCCGGGCACGAGCGTCGAGCGCATCCACTTCGCTGGTGCCCACGCCGACCTTCCGGTCGCCCCGGACGACCTGGTGTTCGTCACCAACGGCTCGATGACCGCCGACTCCACCCTCGGCTCGCACACCGCCCCGCCGGAAGGCCCGAGCACCTCACGCAGTCCCTCCTCCTTCCTGCTCTGGCACCGCATCGCCCGCGGCCGCGAGGACTTCGGCCGCCCGGAAGTGTTCGACCGCAGTGTCGCCGACTCCACCTGGGAGTCCTTCACCGTCACCGCCAAGGACCCGGCCTTCCTGGACTGGATGGAGAAGTTCACCGGTCGTGCTACCGGCCGCGGCGGCCTGCTCACCCTGACCGACTCCCCCTGGCTGCTCACCGTCGTGGTCAACCGTCAGCCGGTCTACCAGCAGCAGCCCGAGGACGTGTCCGTCTGGTGGGGCTACGGCCTCTTCCCCGACAAGCCCGGGACGTACGTCCAGAAGCCCATGCGGGAGTGCAGCGGGGAGGAGATCCTCCAGGAAGTTCTGCACCACCTGGCCGTGGACGCCACCACCGCAGAGCGCGTCGCCGAGGCATCCACCGTCATCCCCTGCCTGATGCCCTACATCACCAGCCAGTTCCTGGTCCGCAGCCACGGCGACCGGCCGCAGGTCGTACCGAAGGGCTCCACCAACCTCGCCTTCATCGGCCAGTTCGCCGAGGTTCCCGACGACGTCGTCTTCACCGTCGAGTACTCCGTGCGCACCGCCTGGGCCGCGGTGGCGCAGCTCCTCGGCCTTGACCGACAGCCGCCGGCCGTCCACAAGGGCCACCACGACCCGCACGTCCTGGCCCGGGCCCTGCACACCATGCACCGCAAGTGACGGCAGGAGGGCCCGGCCCCGGCCCTCCCACCGGCCTCGCGCCCACCGCAGCACGCACCCGCAAATCATTAACGCCAGTCCGGCAGTAGAACCAGCAGAGGAGCCCATCATGGCCGTCCACCACACCCACACCCCCCGGATGCCCCGCCGCCTCACGGCCAGGCTCCACCGCCGCACCGCGCAGCCGGCCGACCGTACCGCCACCACCGCGGCGACCACCGCCACGGCCACCGCCCTGGCCGCCACCCGGGTTGCCCTCGGTTTCGTGTTCCTGTGGGCCTTCCTCGACAAGGTCTTCGGCCTGGGCTACGCCACCAAGAGCGCCGCCGCCTGGGTCAGGGGAGGCTCGCCCACCAAGGGCTTCCTCAGCCACGTCTCGGCCGGCCCGCTGCAGTCCGCCTTCCACCAGTGGGCCGGACAGGCCTGGGCTGACTGGCTGTTCATGCTCGGCCTGCTCGGCATCGGCCTCGCTCTCATCGGCGGGATCGGCCTGCGGATCGCCGCGGCGAGCGGGATCCTGCTGCTGGCGATGATGTGGACCGCCGAGTGGCCGCCCGCCCGCCACCTGGCGAACGGCGCCGCCAGCGGATCCACCAACCCCGTCGCCGACTACCACCTCGTCTACGCCCTGCTGCTGATCGTGTTGGCCGCCACCGCCTCCGGCAACAGCTGGGGGCTGGGCCGCCGCTGGGGCGCCCTCCCGGTCGTGCGCGACCACCCCTGGCTGCGCTGACCCCCACCGCACCCGCAGTGGCCGACCGCGACACGATCGCGGCCGGCCACTGCGCTTTTGCGTCGAACGGATCTCGTCCGCTGCCCCGCGGCCATGAATCCGGTCCTGCAACCCGGAGGCGCGTCACGGATATCCCCTCGGCGTCAGCCGCATTCACGCGCGTCTCGAGCCACGCTGGCGCTTCATCACTTACACGCGGCGCGGGCACGACGAAGCTCCTCGGTCGGTGGCGAACTGTGGGGCTCGACCGTACCGGGGGAGCGGGTGTGACAGGTTCGGTCAGACGGCGTGCAAGCCGTGGGCGGCGAACACCGCGCGGGCCGCGGACATCTGGTCGCGTGTCGGCGAGGGTGAACTCCAGGCCCAGTGCACGCCATTTGACGGCGCCGAGCTTGTGGAGGGGAGCACGTCGACCCGGGAGACGTTGCCGAGGGAGGCGGCGAAGGAGGCGACGCCCTCGATGTTCTCGGGAAGGTCGGTGAGCCCGGGACGAGAACGAAGCGGACCCAGACCTCGGTGCCGAGGCCGGCCAGGCGGTGGGCGAAGTCCAGGGTGGGAGCGAGTCTCTGCCTGGTCAGGTGCCGGTAGAGCGCGCGGTCCCAGGACTTGATGTCGAGCAGGACTAGGGCGCGTATCGGGTTGTGATCAATGTGCGGGTTTCGCTCTCGTGGTCGCGCCCGATCCGATAGATCATGTTGTGTGACGCGAGTGCAACTGACTGACGGCGATTAGGAGTTCATCGGGCCGTACCTGCCGATCGGCGAGTACGGCCCGTACCCCGAGCGGCTGCGTCGGCAGTTCGAGGGCGTGATCTGGCGGTTCCGGACGGGCGGCCAGTGGAGGGAGATGCCGAGCTCTACAAGGAGCGGAACACCGTCGAGCGCCTGATCAACAGGCTGAAGGCCTGGCGGGGCATCGCCACCCGGTTCGACAAGACACCCGGCAGCTACCTCGCCGGCCTCCACCTTCGTGCCTCGATGCTCTGGATCAAGGACCTGACCAAGACCACCCCTTGATCACGACCAAATACGCTCCCTAACGCCGGACGTATTGACTGATTCATGACATCAAGTCACCATCGGCTGGGCGCGCCTCGTTCCTCCCTCCGTTCCTGCGGACCCCCACAGGAGGACAGTCATGCGACTGCCCCGACGCAGCCGGCCGGCCCTCGCCGTCGCCGCCCTGCTCTCGCTCACCCTCGCCACGCCCCTCACCATGACTTCCGCATCCGCCCGGTCCGGCACGCCCAACGTCACCGTCGACGAGACCCTCAGGCAGTACGCGGTCGACGGCCCGAGCACCGTCGCCGAGCGGACCGTGATCGCCGCCACCGGCGCCTCCATCGACGAGGTGGACGCCCGCTCCGTGGTGGTCAGCGCCAACGCAGCCGAACTGTTGCGACTCAGGGCGCTCGGCTGGAAGCCCATCGCTCTGCCCGGCCCTGAGCAGGAAGCCCCGCAGCTCAGTACCACGCTCAACGACTTCCCGAGCAAAGACTCCGCCTACCACAACTACGCCGAGGCCACCGCCGACATCAACGCGATGGTCGCCACCCACCCATCGACCATGAGCAAGCAGGTGATCGGTAAGTCATACGAGGGCCGAGACATCGTCGCAGTGAAGGTGAGTGACAACGTCACCACCGACGAAAGCGAGCCCGAGGTACTGCTCACCTTCCACCAGCACGCCCGCGAGCACCTCACCGTCGAAATGGCGCTCTACCTGCTGCACGAGTTCAGCGACAAGTACGCGAGCGACTCGCGAATCGCGAACATCGTCAACAGTCGGGAGATCTGGATCGTCCCGGACCTCAACCCGGACGGTGGCGAGTACGACATCGCGACCGGTAACTACCGCAGCTGGCGCAAGGACCGACAACCTAATGCCGGCAGCAGGTACATCGGCACCGACCTCAACCGGAACTGGAACTACAAGTGGGGCTGCTGCGGAGGCTCCTCCGGTTCCACCTCCAGCGAGACCTACCGGGGCAGCGCGCCCGAATCCGCAACGGAGACCAAGGTGGTCGCCGACTTCGTCCGCACCCGGGTGGTCAGCGGCAAGCAGCAGATCACCGCAGCCATCGACTTCCACACCTACAGCGAACTGGTGCTGTGGCCGTTCGGCTGGACCAGCGCCGACACCGCAAGCGGCATGACGGCCGACGAGGCGAAGACCTTCGCCACTTTCGGCCGCACCATGGCCGCCACCAACGGCTACACCCCCGAGCAGTCCAGCGACCTGTACATCACCGACGGGTCGATCGACGACTGGCTGTGGGGCGCGCACCGGATCTTCGCGTACACCTTCGAGATGTACCCGACCTCCAGCAGCGGCGGCGGCTTCTACCCGCCCGGATCGATCATCGACCGGGAGACCAGCCGCAATCGAGAGGCGGTGCTGCTCCTGCTGGAAAACGCCGACTGCATGTACCGGGCGATCGGCAAGCAGCAGCAGTACTGCGGCATCGCGAACTGAGCTCCGGTAAGGGTGGTTCGCAACGCCACTGACCATCGACTCGTCAACCCGTGCGCCATCGTGCCGATGATTCAGGCCGTGGGTGCGGGCGCCGGGCAGTAAGGCCTGAAGACGAGGGGGCGCCCCAGATCGGAAGATCGCACGACTCAACTCCAGTAAACAATACACAAAAATCGTAATAAGTCATGTTGAATTA
>NZ_JBEYFP010000354.1:0-6182 GCF_040634455.1 Kitasatospora sp. NPDC007106 | reverse complement strand
CCCGACCCGCCACGCCGCCCGCCCTGCACCGGCCCCGGCCCCGGCCGTCGCCGCCGCTGCCGTGCCGGGGCCGGTGCCGATGCCGGACGACCCCCGCGCCGCCCGGCGGCTGGTGCAGTCCCGGATCGTCCGCAGCGCCGTGGCCGCCGGCGACCGCCCGGACGCCGACCTCGCCCTCGCCGACCGCCTCGCCGCCGCCGCGCTCCGGCCGGACCCGGCCCCGGCCCCGGCCCCGGACGGCGAACTCGACCGTCTGCTCTGCGCGTTCCTCGGCGCCACGCTCGCCCGCCGCGGCCCCGACGTGCACGACTACCTCAGCGGCTCGGTCGGCTACAGCCCCGAGGAGCGCACCGGTCTGCCGCACCACTGCGGCCACCGCCTGCTGCGGCTGCGCATCGTGCCGCGCGACCTGCCCGCCGGCGCCCTCGCCCTGTACGTCTGCGAGCGCTGCGGCTCCGCCCACACCCTGCCGCCCGGCGGCGAACCGCCCCGCGCCGTGCTCGGCCCGGACACGCTCACCCTGCACCTCGCCCGGCCGCTCGCCGCCGGGGGCCGGTACACCGCGGCCCGGCAGCCGATCGGCGGCCACCCCGAGGCGGCCCTGCCGGTCGCCGAACTCGCCCCCGGCGCACGGGAGGTCACCGTGCCGCTGCCGCGGGACGGCGCCCCCGGGCTGCGCCGGATCGCCGTCGCGCTGGTCGCCGACGGCGAGTTCTCCGTCCACCAACTCCCGCTCACCGACGACCGATCCACCCGCACGACACCACGAAAGGCAGGCCGGCCGTGCTGGACGCCCTGACGACCCGCTGGGACAAGGACCACCGAGACGGCACCCACCGCTCCCGGGCCCCCGCCGACACCCTGGCCGACTACGGCGGACGGATGGCCCGGATGGGCATCACCCGGCTGGCCAACATGACCGGCCTGGACTGGCTGGGCATCCCGGTCTACAACGCGATCCGCCCCAACTCCCGTTCGCTGTCCGTCTCCCAGGGCAAGGGGGCGACGCACGACGCCGCCCGGGTGTCCGCCCTGATGGAGTCGATCGAGTACTGGCACGCCGAGTTCTTCGAGGGCTCGCTGCGGCACGAGTCGTACCGCGAACTCGCCCGCCGGCAGCCCGTCCTGGACGTCTCGCGGCTGCCGCTGCGCGGCGGCCTCGACACCGTCGGCGAGGGCTCCCGGGAGACCCCGGCCCGCGCCGGACTCCGCACCGACCTGCCGATGCTGTGGACGGAGGGCTTCGACCTGCTCGCCGGGTCGCCGCTCTGGCTGCCGTACGACAACGTCCGGCTGAACAAGGTGGGCATCGACTACGCGGCGACCACCTTCCGGGTCAGCTCCAACGGCCTGGCCTCCGGGAACAACCTGGTCGAGGCCGTCATCCACGGCATCTGCGAACTCGTCGAACGCGACGCGCTGACCATGTGGTGGCAGGGCGTCCGCACGGCCGCCGACGTCGCACGGACCAAGCTCGACCTCGGCACCGTCACCGACCCGGTCTGCCGCGGGGTGCTGGACGCCTTCGAGGAGGGCGGCATCGAGGTCGCCGTCTGGGACGTCACCTGCGACACCGGCATCCCCACCTACCAGTGCTGCGTGGTGGAGCGCGCCGACCGGGTCGCCTGGCGGTCCTTCGGCGCCTGCTGGGGCTACGGCACCCACACCTCCCCCGAGGTCGCCCTCTCCCGCGCGCTCACCGAGGCCGCGCAGAGCCGGATCACCGTCATCGCGGCCAGCCGGGACGAGAACTTCCGCACCATGTACAAGGCGCAGAACGACGCACGGACCCTGGCCCGCACCCGCGAGGTGTTCTTCGCCGCCCCCGGCACCCTGCCCTTCGACACCGGCCGCGGCATCGACCACCCCACCCTCAACGAGGACCTGCGCGCCGTGCTGGAGCGGCTCTCCGCCGCCGGCATCGAGAACGTCGTCGCCGTCGACCTCACCAAGCCGGAGATCGGCATCCCCACCGCCAAGGTCGTCGTGCCCGACCTCGAGTTCTACTCCCTGTTCATCGGCTACACGCCGGGCCGCCGGGCCCGGCGGCGGCTGCTCGGAGCCCAGGAGGCCACCCGGTGACCGTCCACGTCTTCCTCGGCCCCAGCCTGCCCGTGGAGCAGGCCCGCGCCGTCCTCGACGCGCAGTACCACCCGCCGGTCAGCTGCGGCGACGTCACCGAGCTGGTGCTCGACCGGGAGCCGCCGAAGGCGATCGTCCTGGTGGACGGCCTCTTCGAGCAGGTGCCGACGGTCTGGCACAAGGAGATCCTCTTCGCCCTGGAGCGCGGCGTGCGGGTCTTCGGCGCCGCCAGCATGGGCGCACTGCGCGCCGCCGAACTCGCCGCCTTCGGGATGGAGGGCGTCGGCGGGATCTACGAGCGGTTCGCCTCCGGCGAGTACCAGGACGACGACGAGGTCACCATCGTGCACGCCCCTGCGGAGGACGGGTACGTACCGCTCTCCGAGGCGATGGCCAACCTCCGCGCCGGGCTGGCGGCCGCGCTCGCCGCGGGCGCGGTCACCGCCGCCACCCACGACCTGCTGGTGGACGCCGCCAAGCGGCGCTTCTACCCGGACCGCTCCTGGGGCCGGCTGTACGCCGACGCGAAGGCCCTCGGCGTCGCGGAGGAGGAGACGGCGGCGCTGCGCGGGTACGTCCGGGAGCACCGGCCGGACGCCAAGCGCGCGGACGCCCTCGCCGTGCTGCGGCACGTCGCCGGGCTGATCGACGCCGGCCTGGAGCCGCCGGTCGTCGACTTCGCACTGGAACCCACCTACTACTGGGAGAAGCTGCTCACGGTCGTCCGGCAGCAGCGCGCCGAACGCGAGCTGCACGAGCGGCTCGGCGCCGGGCCCGCGGAGGTCTACCGGCACCTCGCGGAGCACCGGCCCGCCGTGCTGCGGGCCGCGCTCTGCGACGTGCTCGCCGCGCAGGAGTCCGCCCGGCTCGGCCTGCTCCTCCCCGAGGAGCGGACCGCCCACCACCGGACGGTACTGGACGGCACCGCCGTGCCGGAGGCCCTGCGCGACGGCCTCGCCGTCCGCGAGGCCACCGCGGAGGCGCTGACCGGCCGGCTGCGCGCCTCGCTGGCCGGGCCGGCGCTCGCCCGGCTGGAGCGGGACGGCCTGGCCGGGCCGGTGGCCGCCGCACTCGCCGCCCCGGACTCCCCGGACACCGCGGCCGGCACCCCGGCCCAGGGCGTACCGCTGCCCGCGGGCCGCCGCGAGTGACCCGGCCCGGCAACGGGACCGCCCCCGGCACCGTGCAGGTGCCGGGGGCGGTGTGCGTGCGGTGTGCGTACCGCGGACGGGATCAGCCGCGGCGGGCGGCGGCGACCAGGCCGGCCACATGGCCGACCGCGTCCGCCACCGGCACCTGCACGGTCTCGCCGGAGGCCCGGTCGACGACCTCGACCACGCCCTCCTTCAGACCGCGCGGGCCGACGGTGATCCGGTAGGGGATGCCGACCAGCTCGCAGTCGGCGAACTTCACGCCCGGGCGCTCGTCCCGGTCGTCGAGGACGGTGTCCACGCCGGCCTCGCGCAGGTCCCCGTAGAGGCCCTCGACGACCTTGGTGGTGTCCTCGTCCGCCTTGCCGATCGGCACGATCACGACCTCGAACGGGGCGACCGACACCGGCCAGACGATGCCCTTCTCGTCGTGGTGCGCCTCGACCACCGCGGCGATCGCGCGCTCGACGCCGATGCCGTAGCTGCCCATGATCGGCTTGACCCGCTCGCCGTCCGGGCCGAGCACGGTGATGTCCAGCGCGTCGGTGTACTTGTAGCCCAGCTTGAAGATGTGGCCGACCTCGACGGTGCGCACCACCTGCAGCGGCTCGCCGCAGGTCGCGCAGGGCTCGCCGGCCGAGATCTCGCGGAAGTCCGCCCAGCCGGTGGCGGTGATGTCCCGGGCGACGTCGACGCCGCTCAGGTGGACGCCGTCCCGGTTGGCGCCGGTGGTCATCGAACGGCGGCCGCGCAGCGCCTCGTCCGCCCAGACCGGGATGCCCTCGACGCCGACGGCGCCCAGGCTGCCCGGGGCGGCGCCGAGCGCCTCCTTGATCTCCTCGGGGGTCGCCGGACGCACGGCGCGGGCCGCGGTGGCGTCCAGGAGCTTCTGCTCGACCAGGGCGTGGTCGCCGCGCATCAGCACCAGGGTGAGGGTGCCGTCCAGCACGTAGACCAGGGTCTTGATCTGGCGGTCGGCGGGCACGCCGTGCTTGGACGCCAGCTCCTCGATGGTGCGGGCCTCCGGGGTGTCGAAGGGCTCGGGGGCGGCGGGGCCCTCCGGGTCCTCGACGGCCGGCAGGGCGGCCGCGGCCTTCTCCATGTTGGCGGCGTAGCGGCAGGCGGTGCAGTGCACGACCAGGTCCTCGCCGGCCTCGGTCGGCGACATGAACTCGACCGAGGCGGAGCCGCCCATGGCACCGCTGGAGGCCTGCACCGGGATCGCGGGCACGCCGAGGCGGGCGAAGATCCGGGTGTACGCCTCGTGGTGCAGGTCGAAGGAGCGGTCCAGCCCGGCCTGGTCGAGGTCGAAGCTGTACGAGTCCTTCATGGTGAACTCGCGCACCCGCAGCAGGCCCGACTTCGGCCGCGGCTCGTCGCGGAACTTGGTCTGGAACTGGTACCACATCTGCGGCAGCTGCCGGTACGAGGCGAGCTCGTCGGCGAGGGTGGTGAAGATCTCCTCGTGCGTCATGCCGAGGGCGATGTCGGCGCCCTTGCGGTCCTTGACGCGGAACATCTCGTCGCCCATGACCTCCCAGCGGCCGGACTTCTGCCAGATCTCCGCCGGGTGCATCGCCGGGAGCAGCCACTCCTGCGAGCCGATCCGGTCCATCTCCTCGCGCACGATCCCGACGACCTTCGACCGCACCCGGACGGCCAGCGGCAGCAGCGAGTAGTGGCCGGCCATCAGCTGGCGGACGAACCCGGCACGGACCAGCAGCCGGTGGCTCGCCGCGTCGGCGTCGGCAGGGTCCTCGCGCAGCGTCGGGGTGTACATCTGGGACCAGCGCATATCTGTCCGTCTTTCCTGTCTGGGTGTCAGAACTGTCCGGTGGAGGGCGCCGTGACACCCGGGCCGGCCTCCGTCCTCCGCCCCGGCGGTGCGCGGGGCCGGACTCGGACGCCCGCCGGCCGGCTGCCGCGGCACCGGTGCGGCCGAGGTGAACGCTACTGGATCCGGCAGGCGGGGTGGGCGCGGACGGTCGGGAGGCACCCGCCCGGTCAGGCGCCGCGCAGGCCGTCGAGGGCGTGCCGCAGGGTCTCCCGCAGCAGTGCCAGCTCGTTGCCGACCGCGATCAGGTCGAAGCCCTCGGCGGCGTACTGCCGGGCCTGCTCCGGCCCGCCGGCGAAGATCCCGGCGAGCCGGCCGTGCCGGCGGGCCGCGGCGAGGACGGCCGCCCGGGCCCGGTCCATCGCCGGGCCGGTCACCACGCCGGGCTGTCCGAGCGAGCAGGCCAGGTCGCCGGTGCCGACGAAGAGGCCGTCGACGCCCGGCACCGCCGCGATGGCGTCGGCGGCGGCCACCGCCTCCGGCGACTCGATCTGCACCAGGCAGGTGGTGCGCTTCGCCGCGTCCGCCAGGTAGCCGGGCAGGTCGTGGAACCAGCCGGAGGCGCGCGCCGGGTTGACGCCGCGGGTGCCGAACGGCGGGTAGCGGCACGCGTCGGCCGCGGCCCGCGCCTCCTCGACGGTGTCGACCTTGGGCACCATGACGCCGGCCGCGCCGAGGTCCAGCGCGTGCTCGATGTGGTGCCGGTGCAGGTACGGGACGCGGACGAGCGGGGCGCAGGAGGAGCCGGTCAGCGCCTGCAGCATCGGCAGCAGGTCGCCCTTGGACATCGGCGAGGCCTCCAGGTCGAGCACCGTGAAGTCCAGCGGCAGGGTGCCGCAGAGCTCGGCCACCATGCTGCTGCCGCTGAGCAGGAAGAGGCCGAGCGAGGGCCCGTCCGGGCCGGTGCGGCGGGCGAGCGGCGGCCAGCCGTCGAACAGCGGATGGCGGCGGGTCTCGGGTGCGGTCACGGCAGGCTCCTCCGGGTCGGCGGGTCGGTCGGTCGGGTCTCCGGGCGCCCCGCCAGGGCGCACAGCTCCGCCCAGAGCGCGGCGGGCACGGTGAGGGTGTCCGGGGTGCCGGCGGGCCCGGCCGGGGCGGGGCGCGGCCCCCCGGGG
>NZ_JBEYFP010000353.1:0-6191 GCF_040634455.1 Kitasatospora sp. NPDC007106 | reverse complement strand
TATTTATTGTTTTAAGTGTTTTAAAAAGTTGTCCTATACCGACATGGATGTCCACCCCCCCGAAGTACGTCGTCGCGGATCTCGACCCGCGCTCCGAGGTGCGCGGGACGCCCGGTCCGTAGCGTCGGAGAGGTCAGCCGACCTCTCACCGGGAGCCCGCCATGTCGTCCCTCGCCGCCCTCGCCAACGTGCTGGTCGCCCTCGCGGTGGTCGCCCTGGTGGTCACCCGCCAGATGAAGGCGCGCCTGATCGAGACCGGGGGCCGCTTCTGGCTGGTGCCGCTGGTGCTGGCCGTGGTCGCGCTGCGCGACCCGGCGCTGATCGACCGCGACCACCGCGTGGCGGCCGTGGCCGTGCTGGCCGGTTCGCTGCTGACGGTGCTCGCCATGGGCTGCGTCTGGGGGTGGACGGTGCGGCTGTGGCAGGAGGCCGACGGCACGGTCTGGGCGAAGGGCACCCGCGCCACGGTGGCCGCCTGGGTGGGCATGATCGTGCTGAGGATCGGCTGGTACGCCCTCGGCGGCGCACTGCACGTGCACCAGAGCACCGCCGTGCTGCTGCTGTCGCTGGGCGTGCTGCTGCTGGTCCGCGGTGCGGTGCTGAAGCTGCGGGTGGCGCAGACCTTCGACCGGCCCGCCGTCCTCTGACCGTGCGTGAGGAGCCTTGGGTGACCCTGGAGTTCTGGCTCGGCTGGCCCGCCGGCAGCGCGTCCCACCGGGAACCGGCCACTCGGCCCCGGCAGGTGATCACCGCCGGCGGCCGGCTGGTCCTGCTGGCCGTGGTGGTGTGGGGCACCTTCTCCACCGGCCGGTTCACCGGTTGGGCGGCCGTCGTCGCGGGCGGCTGGATGGCGGAGTCGGCCGGGTTGCTGGTCGGCTTCCACCTCGCCTCCCGGGCCCGCCGGCTGTGGCCCGCGCTGGCCTGCGCGGCGGGCCTGCTGGTGATCGCCGCACTGGCGAAGGACGGCGGCGCGGACACCCTGGCCGGGATCCTCTGGGGCGGCCTCGCCGTCCTCGCGCTGGTCCGCCTGCCGCTGGCCGCCGGGGCGGCCGTCACCGGCGCGGCCCTCGTCTCGTACGCGCTGATGAGCGGAGAGGCGCTGGTCGCGGGTCTGACCACGGCCGGCGGGCTCGGCCTGCTCGGCTACCTGCTGCGGCTGGACGCCGAGGCGCGCGGCACCCAGCGGCGGCTGCTCGAACAGGAGCGGGCGGCCCGCGCGGCCGAGGCGGAGAGCGCCGCGCTCGCCGAGCGGGCCCGGATCGCCCGGGAGATCCACGACGTGCTGGCGCACAGCCTCTCCGCGCAGCTCGTCCACCTGGAGGCGGCCCGGTTGATGCTGGACCGCGGTGCGGAGCGCGAGCAGGTCCGCGAGCGGGTGGTGGCGGCCCGTCGGATGGCCCAGGAGGGGCTGGCGGAGACCCGGCAGGCACTGTCCGCGCTGCGCGGCGAACTCACCCCGGTCGGCGACTTCCTGGTCGAGCTGACGGACCGTGAGCGGGCTGCGCTGGCGATCGAGGGCCGGCCGCGGCCGCTGCCCGCCGAGTCCGGCCTGGCGGTGCGCCGGGTGGCGCAGGAGGCGGTCACCAACGCCCGTAAGCACGCGCCGGGCAGCCGGGTCGCGGTGCGGCTCGCCTACCTGCCGGACGCCGTGGAGCTGGAGGTGCGCAACTCCCGCCCGGCGCGCGGCGGCTCCCCGGAGGGGCTGGCCGACAGTGGTTCCGGGTACGGTCTGCTGGGGATGCGGGAGCGCGCCGAACTGCTCGGCGGTGAGCTGTCCGCAGGTCCCGAGGACGGAGGTTGGCGGGTGCTGCTGAGGGTGCCGGCGTGAGCGCGGGGCCGGTCACCAGGGTGGTCGTCGCGGACGACCAGACCGTGGTGCGCGAGGGCATCGTGATGCTGTTGGGCCTGCTGCCGGGGATCGAGGTGGTCGGTGCGGCCGCGGACGGCGAGGAGGCGGTGCGCCTGGTCGCCGAACTCGCGCCGGACGTGGTGCTGATGGACCTGCGGATGCCGCGCTGCGACGGCGTCGAGGCGACCCGGCGGATCCGGGCCGGGCACCCCGGCACGGAGGTGGTGGTGCTCACCACGTACGCCGACGACGACTCGCTCTTCCCGGCGCTGCGGGCCGGCGCCCGCGGCTACCTGACGAAGGACGCCGGGGCGGAGGAGATCGCCCGGGCGATCGCGGACGTCCGCTCCGGTGCGGCCGGGCTGTCGCCGCAGGTGCAACGGCGGCTGCTGGAGAGCCTGTCGGGGCAGCCCCGCGACCCGAGGCCCACAGAGCCGCAGCGGCCCCCGGAGCCGCAGCGCTCGTCGGCGCCGCCCGCGCCGCCCGCGCTGCCGGACGGCCTGACCGCCCGGGAGGCCGAGGTGCTGGCGCTGATCGCGGAGGGGTTCTCCAACGCGGAGATCGCGGCCGAGCTGTTCGTCAGCCCGTCCACGGTGAAGACGCACATCAACAACCTCTTCGCGAAGACCGCGGTGCGGGACCGCGCGCAGGCCGTGGCGTACGCCTATCGGCATGGAATTTCCCGGAGTTCGTGAGGCCGGACCCCGCTCATCAGTTTGGGTGAACGTTCCTGCGTCGATTGGCGCAGCGGCGGACGGCGGTCCCATTCTGGTCGGGTCAGCGGCCGGAGGCTTCCGTTCCGGCGCCGTGCCGGACGCCGCGCGCGCGTGCGTCCCCGTCCAGGAGCGTTCGTGGCGCAGCAGCAGAGCTTCGACTGGTGGGCCGACCGGCTGCCGGGCCGGCCCGCCGCCCGGCGGGCCGGGGTACCGGCGCAGGCCGCCCCGTCCGCGTCCGCTGCGGGCGCCGGGGACGCACCCGCGCCGGCGGTCCCCGCTCCCGCTGCGGCGGACGCCGCCGAGGTGTACCGGGCGGTGCAGTCCAGCGAGGCGTTCGCCCGGATCCGCCGCGACCACCGGGGCTTCGTCCTCCCCGCGACGGCGCTGTTCCTCGGCTGGTACCTGCTCTACCTGGTCGCCCAGGCCGCCGCACCTGAGGTGATGCGCCGTCAGCTGGTGGGCCCGCTGAGCGTCGCCTGGGTGCTCGCCCTCGGCCAGTTCGCCTCGACCTTCCTGCTGACCTGGCGGTACGCCCGCAACGCCCGCACCAAGCGTGACCGGGCCGCCCTGGAGCTGCGCTGGGACACCCAGGACCGGCTCCGGTGAGCGCCCGTACCGTCCTCGCCGCGGGCGCCTGGTCGCCCGGCCGCCACGGGCTGGCCGTCGCACTGTTCGCCGTCGTCGTCCTGGTCACCCTGGGCATCACGCTGTGGGCCGGCCGCCGCGGCCGGGCCGCCGAGGACTTCTACGCCGGCGGCCGCGGTTTCAGTCCGCTGCAGAACGGCCTCGCCCTCTCCGGCGACTACCTGTCCGCCGCCTCCTTCCTCGGCGTCACCGGGCTGATCGCGCTGTACGGCTACGACGGCGTGCTGTACAGCATCGGCTTCCTGGTGGCCTGGCTGCTGGTGCTGATGCTGGTCGCCGAGCTCGTCCGCAACGCCGGGCGCTACACGCTGGCCGACGTACTGGCGGTGCGGATGCGCGCCCGGCCCGTCCGGGCCGCCGCGGGCACCGCCGGGCTGGTGGTCTCGCTGCTGTACCTGGTGGCGCAGATGGTCGGCGCGGGCAGCCTGGTGGCGCTGCTGCTCGGCACCGGCGACGGCCCGGCGAAGGCCTGGACGATCGTCGGCGTCGGCGCCCTGATGATCGTCTACGTGACGATCGGCGGGATGCGGGCGACGACCTGGATCCAGATCGTCAAGGCGGTGCTGCTGGTCGCGGGTTCGGTGCTGCTGACCGTCCTGGTGCTCGTCCGCTTCCACGGCGACGTCGCCGAGCTGATGCGGACGGCGGCCGACCGCAGCGGCGCCGGCGCCGCCTACCTGGAGCCCGGCCTGCGCTACGGGGCGAGCCTCACCAGCCGGCTCGACTTCGTCAGTCTGGGCCTCGCCCTGGTGCTCGGCACCGCGGGGCTGCCGCACATCGTCTGCCGGTTCTACACCGTGCCGACGGCGCGGGCCGCCCGGCGCTCCACGATCTGGGCGATCGGCCTGGTCGGCGGCTTCTACCTGATGGCGGTGGTGCTCGGCCTCGGCGCGGCCGCCCTGGTCGGCTCCGCGGAGGTGCGGCGCGCCAACCCGGCGGGGAACACGGCCGTGCCGTTGCTCGCGGCGGAGCTCGGCGGTGGTACCGGCAGCACCCGCGGGGTGCTGCTGTTCGCGCTGATCTCGGCCATCGCGTTCGCCACCATCCTCGCCGTGGTCGCCGGGCTCACCCTGGCCTCGTCGGCGGCCTTCGCGCACGACCTGTACGCCGGGGCGTGGCGGCGCGGCGACGGCCCGCAGGTGACGGAGCACCAGGAGGTGCTGGCGGCGCGGCTGTCCGCGGTGGCGATCGGCGCGCTGGCGATCGTGCTGAGCCTGTTCGCGCAGCGCCTGAACGTGGCCTTCCTGGTCGGCCTGGCCTTCGCCGTGGCCGCCTCCGCGAACCTGCCGACCCTGCTGTACAGCCTGTTCTGGCGGCGTTTCACCACCCGCGGGGCGGTCTGGGCGGTGTACGGCGGGCTGGTGCCCGCGGTGCTGCTGGTGGTGTTCTCGCCGGTGGTGTCCGGCACGCCCGCGTCCCTCCTGCCGGGCGTGGACTTCCACCTCTTCCCGTTGGAGAACCCGGGCCTGGTGTCGATCCCGCTGGGTTTCCTGGCGGGTTGGACCGGCACGGTGACCGACCGCGAGCCGGCCGACCCGGACGGCTTCGCCGAGATGGAGGTCCGCTCGCTCACCGGCGCCGGGGCGGTCTAGAGCTCCCCCACGGATGCTCCAGGCCTGCCCGCGGCGCCGGTGACGGTGCGTCAGAGCGTGCAGTTGGTGCTGTGCAGCTCGGGCGCGTCGGCGGGGCCTCCGGTGGCACAGACGATGGTGCGGTAGTCGGTGCGGACGGCCGGGGTGGTCAGCGAGAGCGTCCCGGTGCTGGCGACCAGCGTGGAGCTGGCCACCGTCTCCCAGGGGCGGCCCCAGGCGCGCTGGATCCGCACCTCGACGCGGAGCAGCGTGGGCCGGGTATGGTCCGCGGTGTCGAGGCGGGCCGCGCCCACCACGCCCTCGGTGCTCGGCTGCTGCCAGACGCATGGCCGGGTGATCGACGCGGGGCACGCGGGCTGGGGCGCAGCAGCCGCGGTTCCCGAGGTCAGGGTGCTGATCGTTGCCACAGCAGCAGCCAGGCCTGCGATACGTGAAATCATGGCACTGTTCTCCTTTGAATCAGAGCCTTGTCGGGTTTCTTGTGGCGACTATGTCATGTCCGTGACAGAATCGCCACCGTGAGTGCCCGACAAATGACCGAACGTCAGGCGGCTGCCCTGCCAACGGCGTGGGAAACCGCGTACGCCTCGGCCGGCCGGCCCCGGGACAGACCACGGGCGGCGCGGCCACGCCCCGCCGCCCCTCGCCCTACCGCCCGGCGGCGAGCCCGTACTGGTGCTCCGGCCGGCCCGTGTCGCCGTACCGCAGGCTCAACCGCAGCCGCCCGTCCCGGGCCAGCTGCTTCAGGTACCGCTGCGCCGTCGACCGGGACAGGCCGGTGGCGTCCGCGACCTCCTGGGCGGACAGCGACTGCCCGGCTCCGCGCAGCGCCCCGAGCACCAGATCGGTGGTCGGGGCGGAGTGGCCCTTCGGCAGCGCGGCCGGCGCGGCGGCGCTCCGCAGGGCCGCGAACATCCTGTCGACCTCGTCCTGGCCGGCCTCCCGGGTGGCCGCGCCGGCCAGGGCGTGGCGCAGCTCGGCGTACCCGGTGAGCTTCTCCCGCAGCCCGGCGAAGGTGAACGGCTTCACCAGGTACTGCAGGGCGCCGTGCTGCATCGCGGCGTGCACGGTGGTCACGTCCCGGGCGGCGGTCACCATCATCACGTCGCAGCCGATGCCGCCCTCGCGCAGCCGCCGCACCAGGGCGAGACCGGTCTCGTCCGGCAGGTGGTGGTCGAGCAGCACCAGGTCGACGGGGGAGCGCTCCAGGCTGGCGAGGGCCTCGGCCGCGCTGTGCGCCCGCCCGGTGACCCGGAAGCCGGGCACCTTGGCGACGTACGCCGCGTGCACCTCGGCGACCCGGAAGTCGTCGTCCACCACCAGTACGTCGATCATGCCGTCTCCACCGGGTGCAGGGCCTCGGGCAGTTCCACCGTGAACCGGGCGCCG
>NZ_JBEYFP010000352.1:0-6232 GCF_040634455.1 Kitasatospora sp. NPDC007106 | reverse complement strand
GTCCGGTTCCGGCCGCGCCGGGCGGCGCCGCCGGGCGGTTCCGGGCGTGACGGCCGGTCAGCCGGGGGCAGGCGGAACCCGCGGAAATCGGAAGGACCGCGGCACCGGACGTCATCTTGGCCGCTGCGCCACGATGAAGACGGACGACGGGCGGAGCTTCTGCCAGGCCGACGTCGGGTGGTAGCGGTAGTTCCATGCGGTGGCGAGGGCGAGCGCCCGGTCGACGACCGCGCCGATCCGGTTGGCGTACATGTTGCAGCGGAGCAGGCGCCCGATCCGGGAGGTCGGCGTGGCCGCGCAGAAGAGGCTCGACCGGATCGACAGCCCGGCGTCGCCGACGGCCCGCTCCAGCAGGTGGCGCGGGATGCCGCGTTCGCGCCGGGTCAGCCCGGGGCGGTCGGCCGAGCGCCAGTCCCCCATGGAGACGACGGGCTCGCAGAGCAGCACCCACCCGCCGGGGGCCGTCACCCGGCCGATCTCCCGGACGACCTTGGACACGTTGGGGATGTGGTGCAGCACGCCGAAGCACAGCACGAGGTCGAAGCTCCGGTCGTCGAACGGCATGTCACCCGACGGCACGGGGTCCTCGTACCGCACCGGCGTCGACCGCAGCGCCGCCGACCGCAGGTGCGCGGAGGGCTCCAGGATCGTGATGTCGTCGATCCGGTCCAGGACGGGGAGGAACTCCCCGCCGAAGGCGCTGCCGACGCCGAGCGCACGGCGGAAGCGGCGATCGGGGAGGTACCGGAAGCCGTACTGGCGGTTGAACCCGCTGTAGCCGTACGCCTCCGAGTCGGAGGACGCCGCCCCCAGGTTCGCGTACGCCTCGCGTTCGTCGGCGAACCACTCCTCGATCTGGGCTGGGCCGAAGTCGTCCCCCCACAACTCGAGGCCGGAGAGGTAGCGTTCCGCGAACTCGTCTGTCCTCATGCGCGCACTGTAGGTCCGTACCGGCAGCCGGCGGCGGAGGGCCGGGCCCAGGGCCGGCAGACATGCCACCGTTGGAGCAATGGGGCGGTGGCCCCGGTGCCGCACGCCAGACTTGGCGGAGCCACCGAGGAACGGACAGCGGAGACCGGGATGCTGAAGACGACGATCGCCGACCCGGACAGGCCCGGCTCGCTCGCCCACGCGGCGCGGGCCCGCCGCTGGACGGAACTGCTGCGCTGCTTCCCCGACCTCGCCGAGATGCGCGTCCTCGACCTCGGCGGCACCCCCGGCTCCTGGCGTGCCGCACCGCGGCGCCCCGCCCACGTGGTGACGGTCAATCTGGACCCCGCCACCGCACGGCACGACGAGCCAGGACTGACGGCCGTGGTCGCCGACGCCTGCGACCTGCCGCCGTCCCTCGCGGCCGAGCGCTTCGACCTGGTGTACTCGAACTCCCTGGTGGAGCACGTCGGCGGGCACAGCCGACGGCAGCGGTTCGCCGAGACCGTGCACACCGGCGCGACGCACCACTGGGTGCAGACCCCGTACCGCTACTTCCCGATCGAACCGCACTGGGTCTTCCCCGGCATGCAGTTCCTGCCCTTCCGTGCGAGGGTCGCGATCTCCCGGCACTGGCCGCACGGGCACATCCGGTCCGACGGCCCGGCCCGGGCGGTGGCGGACGTCGCCGAGGTCGAGCTGCTGTCCGCCACCGAGATGCGCGGGTACTTCCCCGACTCGCACCTCTGGTTCGAGCGCTTCGCCGGCCTGCCCAAGTCGCTGGTGGCCCGGGCGTAGTGCCCGTCCCGACCGGCCGGGCCGGGGAGCCGTGGCACCCCGGCCCGGGGCCTCAGGCGGCCGTCCGGAACCAGCGGGTGTAGGTGTCGGCGACCGCGTCGAGGTCGAAGTGCCCGCGCACCCGGTCGCGGCCCGCGGCGGCCAGCCGGGCCCGCAGAGCGGTGTCGCGGCCGAGGCCGACCATGGCGTCCGCGATCTCCCGGGGCGATTCGACGTCGACGAGCACACCGGCACCCCCCTCGGCGAGGACCCAGGGCACCGCGCCGCTGCGGCGTCCGCCGAGGACGGGCACGCCCACGGCCATCGCCTCCAGCAGGATCATCGGGCACGCCTCCAGCCGCGAGGGGTGGACCAGGGCGGTCGCCTCCGCGGCGAGGCGCTCCAGCAGCTCGCGGTGGCCCGTCGGACCGGCGAACTCCACGCCCTGGGCGAGCCCGTGGGCCGCGGCCCACGCGGCGGCCGCGCCGTCCGGCCGGAACCCGTCGCCGAACATCAGCAGCCGGGCGGCGGGAAGGCTGCGCCTGGCCAGGCCGAAGGCGCGCAGCGCGGCCCGGCCGTTCTTGAGCGGCCCCCAGCCGTTGAGGACGGTGGCGAAGACCGGCGCGGCGGTCGCCGCGGGCGGCGGCGCGCTCGGCATCCCGGCGAGCCGTACGCCGTTCGGGATGACCTGCACGGGGACGGGCGCCCGCAGGACGGTCGTCAGGTGCCGGGCGGTGTACGGGCTGACGCCGCTGAGCGCGGTGGCCCGGTGGACGGCGGGCAGCGCCAGGGAGTTGCGCAGCCAGCGGTACGGACTGAGGCCCTCCTCCCAGGCGCACCGCAGCGGCGCGTCGTGGGCGGTGACGAAGGCGGGCCGCCCGCTGCGGGCCGCGGCGAGGGCGAACTCGTACGTCCAGTGGGCGCTGACCACGTCGGCCGGGCGGGCGCGCATCTCGCGGACGAGGGCCTCCCGTTCGACGCGGAAGAAGTCGCGCAGGTAGTGCCGGGCGTGCGCCCGCATGGGCACCACGACGACGGTCAGCGGGCCCGCCGTGCGCACCCAGGGCCGCTCGACCTCGCCGAGCGCGTACACGGTGACCCGGTGGCCCTGGTCGAGCCAGGTGCCGACCAGCAGACCCGTGTACGGCACGGCGTAGGTGGCCGGCGGCGGGCAGCCGAGCCGGCCGGCGAGCGGGGCGAGCGAGATCGGTCCGGTGAACCCGATGTGCATGGGTGCTCCTCAGGGGCGGCCGGTTCGGGCGGGTCGGGGGAGCAGGCCGTACGAGGCGGCCATGGCGAAGACGGGCACGTTCCGGCGCACCAGGAGCCAGAACGCGGCGACGGGCAGCAGGGCGAGCAGCCCGAGGGCGGTCGAGGACGCCGCGCTGCGGCCGTACTGCGCGCCGGTGTGCGCGGCGAGGAAGAAGGAACCGCCGATCACCGCGTGCACCAGGTGGGCGCGCAGGACGGCGGGCACCTCGACCAGGCCGGCGCGGTGCCATCCGGCCAGTTGGAGGGCGTGGCCGACGGCGGGGCCGACGGCCATCGCGGCGGGGACGAGCGCGAGACCGCGCGTCCAGGCGGCGGCGCCGACGGAGAGGAGCACCGTCAGGGCGACGGCGCTCTGGACGACCAGCAGCCCGCGCAGCGCCTTGCGGACCTCGTCGACGGCGTAGCCGATGGAGCACAGGAAGTAGAGGGCGGCGTTCAGGGCCAGCAGCGGCACCAGACCGGATGCGGTCTCCCAGCCGGGGCCCAGGAGCAGCGCGAGGGCGGAGGGGCCGAGGCCGGCCGCGGCACCGAACGGGATGAACGCCAGGCCGGACGCGGCGCTGAGCATGTCCCGGACCTTCGACGCCAGCGGCAGCCCCTGGCCGTGGGCGCGGGCCAGCACCGGCGTCGCCGCGTGGTGCAGGCTCTGGCACAGCAGGTTCAGCGGGATCGCGACGGTCAGCGACGCCCGGGAGAACTGGCCGGCCGCGGCAGGCCCTAGCAGCCGAGCGGTCAACCACAGCGGGGACTGCAGGGCGGCGGTCTGCACCAGGCCGTAGCCGGTGAAGGTGCCGGAGAGCCCGATCATCGACCGGGCCGGGACGTCGGGCCCGTCCGGGAGGCCGGCCCGGGCCAGTCGGGCCGTGGCGACGAGCAGCGTGCAGGCGGAGGCGGCCGGGAACGCCGCGGCCATCCCGTACGGGTTCCAGCCGAGGCCGAGCAGCAGCGCGCCGGTGAGCATCCCACCCAGCTGGCCGCCGAGGTCGGCCGCCACGGACGCCCGGGCGAGCCCGCACCGGCGCAGCGCCGCCGTGGCGACCGCCGCGGAGGGCAGGACGAGGAACTGCAGGCCCAGGATGCGCAGCAGGGGCTCCATCAGCGGGAGGTGCCACAGCGCGGCGCAGGGCGCCGCGCTGGCCTGCACGGCCAGGCAGCTCAGCCCCCCGGTGGCGACGGAGATCCGCCGGGCGGTGCGCAGCACCTGGCGGGTCAGGTCCTCGCTGCGCAGCAGGTAGGTGGCGAGGCCGGCGTTGGAGAACAGGGTCAGCACCTGGAGCACGGCCAGTGCGGTGGCCTGCACGCCGTAGGCGCTGCTCGCCACGGTGCGCGCGGTGAAGGCCGTGTAGCCGATCTGCAGGACGGTGTTGGCGGCGGCGCCGCCGTAGTTCCAGGCGAGGGCGGCCAGCGCGCTGCGGGGCTCGGGAGCGGTCCGGACGGTGCTCATGCGGCAGCCCCCAGGCGCAGGGACGGTTCTGCCGGCACCGCCGGGCGGGCGGTTCCCGGCGCCGCCGGCTCCCGCAGGAGCAGCCCGATCAGCAGGCTCTGCTCGAAGGGCATCGCGTACGCCAGGCAGAAGCAGGCCATGCCGGTGACGGACAGCCACATCGCCAGCCCCATCGGGGCGCGGGGCGTGGTGCGCCGCAGCACGGAGAGGACGAGCCAGACGGCGGCGCAGAGCCCCAGCAGGCCGACCCTGAGGAGCAGGTGCAGGTAGAAGTTGTGCGGCTGGCTCTCGACCACCTGCCCGTAGAGCAGCCGGTCGAACCCGGAGCCGAAGGGCAGGCCGAAGAGCCAGTCGTGCACGCCGTTCAGCCGGCCGACGAGCAGGTGCGAGCTGTCGATGCGCCACTCCAGGGTGTCCTCGTTGCTGGCCGACGAGGCGAGGTTGCGGGTCAGGCCGGTGCCGGAGGAGAGGGAGAACACGAGCAGGGCCGTCGCGGCGAGCAGCACCGCCAGGGTGAGCCCGGCGGCCTTGCGCCCCGACCTCACGGGACGGAAGAGCAGCCATCCGGCGACCATCACGATCGCGGCGGCCCACACCGTGCGGTGCTGCAGCAGCACCACGACCGGCAGCAGCAGCCCGGCCAGCAGGCGGCCTCCGGACGAGCCGAACGGATTGCACAGCAGCATGACCGCCGCCTGGGCGATCACCAGGGCGGACGCGGCGTCCACGGGCCGCGAGTTGACCAGCCGGCCGTCGACCAGGACGGAGGTGGAGTTGCTGCCGATCCCCAGCCGGCTCCACCAGAACACCGCGGCCAGGCAGTAGACGCAGGCCAGCACCGTCCAGAGCCGGACGACCAGCCGGTCGAGCGGCTTCCCGGATCTGGCCGTGGCGGTGTAGCAGATCGCCCCGAGTGCGTGCAGGAAGTACACCCGGGCATCGTTCCCGGCCCCCTGGACGCCGTACGCCGCCATGCCGGTGACGACGGACACCGCCACCAGCAGGCCCAGCACCGCGAGGGCGGCGTGGCCCGGGGTCGGCCTGATCGGGCGGCGCACCACGGAGACGACGGCGGCGATCCCGGCGCAGACGGTCAACAGGTCCAGCGGGTAGAGGCTGATACCGGCGCCCAGCACCGGCACCTGACCCCGTGCCAGCACCAGCCAGGCCTGGCCGCCGGCCAGGGCGCAGACGCCGATCGCGGCGGAACGGACGAAGAGCAGCACCACGGCGACGGCCGTGGTGAGGGCCGCCACCGCCAGCAGCGCGTCCTGGGCGGAGAGCACGTCAGGCCCGCCGGGCGCGGTCCAGGGCTGCGGCCAGCGTCGTCCGCGCGTAGGGCGCGACCATCAGCAGGGGCGCCCACGGCCACAGGTGCCGGTGGCAGAACGCCCACCACTGCCGCGGCGGCAGCTCCCGCTGCGACACCAGCCGCCGCAGCGCCTCGCGCACCCCGATGCCGGGCTCCCGGGAGCCGCTCAGCGGCGGGTTGGTGTCGCAGGCGCCGACGTACCGCGGGGTGACGTAGAGGGGGATCCCGGCCCGCCGGGCCCGCAGGCCGTAGTCGAAGTCGCCCATCGAGTGCCGGAACCTGCCGTCGATGTCGCCGAGCCGGTCGCGGACGCGGCGGGGGACGAGCACGACGTTGCCGTTGCAGGTGTCGCAGGGCTCGGGAGCGCCGGTGGGGTCGACGAGCACGAAGGCGTGCGAGCGCGGGTGCCACCGGGGCAGCGTCCGCCGCCGGCCCGAGTAGGTGGTGCGGGCGCCGTCCGAGGAGTGCAGCGCGCCCACGACGACGGCCCCGCCGCC
>NZ_JBEYFP010000351.1:0-6258 GCF_040634455.1 Kitasatospora sp. NPDC007106 | reverse complement strand
GTCAAGCCGCGTCCACCCGGCGGAAGGCACACCCGGCCGCCCGGCGCACCCAGTTCGGCCAGGTACGCGCGGGTCAGGGAGATGCGGTCCATGGATCTCTCTCTACTGTTCGGCAGCCGCGGTTGCGCGGCGGCCACGGATCAGGGCGGCGGCGAGGACGACCGAGGCGAGCACGGCCGTGCTGATCAGCTGGATCCTGGTGCCGGGATCGACGAGCATCAGCCCGAGCAGCGCGACCATGGCGGCCAGCGCGGTCCAGCTCAGGTACGGGTGGCCCCACATCCGCACCGGCGAGTCGGCCGGCAGGCGCCGGCGCAGGCGCAGCTGGGAGCAGGCGACCAGGATCCAGACCAGCAGCAGCACCGTGCCGACCGCGTCGAGCAGGTGGAGGAAGACCGTGCGCGGCCAGAGCAGGTTGAGCACGACTCCGACGAATCCGAACGCGGCCGAGGCGAGCACGGCCGCACGGGGGACGCCCGTCCGGCCGAGCCGTGCCAGCAGCGCGGGCGCCTGGCGGCGGCGGGCCAGCGAGAAGGCCATCCGGGCGGCGGCGTAGGTGTTGGCGTTGAGCGCGGACAGCAGGGCGAGCAGCACGACGACCCGCATGACCTGTCCCGCGGCGGGAACGCCGACGTGGTCGAGGACGGCGGCGAACGGGCCGGCGCCGACCTGCGGGTCGGACCACGGCAGCAGGCTGACCACGACCGCCATGGAGCCGAGGTAGAAGACGGCGATCCGCCAGACCGCGGCGCGGACGGCCCGCCCGGTGGCCCGGGCCGGGTCGTCGGACTCGGCGGCGGCGATGGTGACGACCTCCAGGCCGCCGAACGCCGGGACGGCGGTGGTGAGTCCGGCCGCGACGCCGGCCCAGCCGTGCGGCAGCAGGTCGCCGTCCAGGGCTCCGGTGTCCCCGCCGGGGAGCACTCCGGCGATCGCCAGCACGCCGACGACCAGGAAGGCGACGATCGCGGCGACCTTGACCAGGGCGAACCAGAACTCGAACTCGCCGAAGTTCCGCACGTCGGTGAGGTTGACCGCGGTGAAGACCGACATGAACAGCAGCACCATGAGCCACTGCGGGACGGCCGGGAGCCAGCCGTGCACGATGACGGCGGCCGCGGTCGACTCCAGGGCGAGCACCACGACCAGGGTCAGCCAGTACAGCCAGCCGATGGTGAACCCGGCCCATGCGCCGAAGGCACGTTCCGCGTGCTCGGAGAACGAGCCGCTGGACGGGTGGGCGGCGGCCATCTCGGCCATCATCCGCATCACCAGCACGGTGAGGACGCCGGCCGCCGCGAAGGACAGCACGATCCCCGGTCCGGCCGCGGCGATGCCCGCGCCGGAGCCGACGAACAGGCCGGACCCGATCACGCCTCCCAGGGCGAGCATGCCCAGGTGGCGCTGGCGCAGGGTGCCGCGCAGGTGCTCCCCCGGTCGCGGCTCGGTGGCGGGTGGAGCGGTGAGGGTCATTCGAGGTCCTTGGACGAGGCACGGGGACGGGGGAACGGGCGGATCGGGGCCGTGACGGGTTCGACCACCGCTGCTTCGGTGGGGCGGCCCGGCATCCGGGACCACCGCAGCGCCAGGACGGCGGAGACCGCCGCCCCGACGGCGCCGAACACGGTGATGACGACGGACGCCGGGGCGTGGTCTGCGGCGAGGCCGGCCAGGGAGATGCCGACCCCCTGGGCCATCCGGACGGCCGCCGAGGCCAGTCCGAACGCCTTGCCGCGCTCGGAGTCGGGGACGGAGCGGCTGTACTCGGCGTTCGCCGGGACCTGGAACGCCGAGAACACTCCGGAGGCCGCCCACAGCGCGCAGGTCACGGCGGTGTTCGAGGAGAGCACGGTGAAGGTCAGCACCGCGCAGGAGGCGACGGACAGCGGCCCGAGCAGCCGCAGGCCGCGGTCCGGGCTCACCCAGCGGGTCAGCACGAACATGCCGACGACCGCGCCGGCCGGGCTGGCCGCGAGCAGCAGGCCCACCCCGGTCGGCCCCTGTCCCAGGGCGTGGGCGTACGGCGTGGCCAGGCCCTCCTTGCAGGCGTAGAAGCCGGAGACCGTGCCGAACGCCACCAGCAGGCGCAGCCGGCGGTCGGCCCGGACGAGGCCGGCGCCGCCGGTGATCACGCTCCACCGGCCGCCGGTCGGCGGGCCGCCGGCCGGCCGCGGGCGCCGCTCCAGGCCGTACCGGGTCAGCACGGCCGAGACGGTGAAGGTGGCCGCGTTGAGCAGCAGGGCCCGGGAGGGCCCGAGCACCGCGACCGCCGCGCCGCCCGCCGCGAACCCGGCGAGCTGGCCGAGCTGGGCGGTCAGGTTGACCACCGCCGACGCGGGCAGGTAGTGGTCCCCGGGGGCGATCGTCGGCAGCAGTGCCGACCGGGCCGCCAGGTGCGGCGACTGGGCCAGTTGCACCGCGACGACCAGCGAGCACAGCAGCCACAGCGGCGTGCCGGGGATCGCCATGACGGCGACCAGGCCGGTGCGGACCAGGTCGCACACCACCATCAGCCCGCGCCGCGCGCAGCGGTCCGCCAGCCAGGACAGCATCGGCCCGCCGACGAGTTCCGGCAGCAGGGTCAGGGCGTAGGTGAGCGCGGCCAGCCCCGCCGATGCGCTGCGGTCGAAGACGAGCAGGGACAGTGCCACCCGGGTGAGCTGGTTGCCGCCCACCGAGACCAGCTGGGCCAGCCACAGCATCCGGAACTCGCGGACGGCGAGCACCTGGCCGAAGCCCGCCGTCGGCGGCCTGCTCACGGGCGCGCCACCGACTGCGCCCGTCCGGCCACCCGCGCCACCGGCCGGTCCTCCACCGGCTCCCAGTCGAGCCGGTACTCGGCGAGCACCCGGCCGATCGCCTCCTCGATGCGGCGGCCGCTGCCCGCCCTGAACCGGTAGCGGCCGCCGGTCTCCTTCGCCCCGCCGGTGCCGTTGAGGATCGCGCCCACCTCGGGCAGGACCTCCGCGTACATCTCGGGCACCTCGGCGAGCAGCGACCTGGTCGACAGCACCCGGCAGGGACGCACCGGGGGCTCCGGGATCAGCAGGTAGCCGCCGGCCTCGCCCGCGGGGTCGGGCGGGGTCAGGTCCGGGGACTCCCCGAGGGTCAGTCGGGTGGCGACCTCCAGCAGGTCGAGCCCGTACACGTCGCGCCAGATGTGCGGGAGTTCCGCACCACCGGCGCGTGCGGCCACCTCCAGGAACACCAGCCCGTCGTACTCGCCGGGCCCGGTCGGGTCGACCGCGAACACTTCGAGGTGGAAGACGCTGCTGCGCACGCCGAGGGCGGTGAGGGCGACCTCCGAGTACCCCGTCAGCCGCCTTTCCAGCTCGGGGTCGTCCGCGGCCACCGAGCCGAACGAGTCGCCCAGGGCGTAGTCCAGGCAGGTGTTGAGCAGCCGGAAGGCCCGCAGCACCCGCACCCGCCCGTCCTGGATCACCCCGTCGACCTGGTACATCGGCCCGCTGACGTACTCCTCGCAGACGTGGTTGGGCAGCGGGTCGGCGAGCGTCTCCTCCAGTGAGGCCGGGGAGTTGACCAGGCAGATGCCCTGGCTCCCGGAGCCGTCGCGGGGTTTGAGCACCACCGGGAAGCCGACCTCGGCGGCGAACCGGCGGACCTGCCCGGGATCGTCGGCGTCGACGAACCGCGGCACCCGCAGGCCCGCCGCGGCGACCAGCTGCTTCATCGTCACCTTGTCGCGGACCCGCGCCACGTCGTCCGGCCGGGGGCCGGGGACGCCGAGCAGTTCGCGCAGGTCCGCGGCGACCTCGAGGTCGCGTTCGAAGAGCGCGACGACCTGGTCCAGCGGGCCGTGGCGGTCCACGATGCCTCGGGCCAGTTCGGCGACGGCCGGCCGGTCCGCGAGGTCGTCGACGACGGCCACGGTCTCCGCCGCGGCGGCGTCGACGCCGTCGGCGCCCGCCGCCGAGCAGAGGTAGGCGACCCGGTCGGTGCCGTGGTCGATGTACGCGGTGTAGTCGCAGCCCACCGACCGGTCGAAGCGGTTGAGGACGAGGATGTGCCTGCCGGTCGCAGCGCGGTCGCTCATCCGTGCGTCCTCTCGCGGGTCAGGTGCATCAGCGCCGTGTACGGGGGCAGGTCGAAGTCGACGACGTCGGCGAGGTTCCAGCCGGCCTCGGCGAGGACGTCCTTCCACTCGGCGAGCGAGGGGATCATCTGGCCCATCACGGCGTGCGCGGTCTCGAACCCGAGCGTGAAGACCGGGTGCCGGTCGGTGGAGGGCAGGTCCGAGCGGTAGGTGTCGCAGATGATGAGGTCGGTCGCCGCCGGGAAGGCCTCGCCGATCAGCTTGAGGCTGGTCAGGCACTCCTCGCGCGGCCACAGGTCGTGGCCCATCATGAAGGTGCAGACGAAGTCGACCTGGTCGAACTCGGGGCGGTGCTCCATCGCGGTCGCGTCGCCGTGGACCACCGAGATCCGGTCGGCGAGGCCGGCCCGGGCGACCGACTCGGTGGCCAGGGCCACCGCGCCGGCGGCGAAGTCGACGCCGATGCCCCGGAACTCCGGGTCCTGCCCGGCCAGCTTGATCAGCCGCTCGCCGCTGCCGCAGCCGAGGTCGGCGCCGCAGCGCAGGTTGCGCTCGGCGACGATCCGGTAGAACGCGGGGTCGACGTAGGAGAATCCGGCGTCGCGGGCGCCCAGGCCGATGGCCTTGTAGTCGCGCCGGACGGTGAACCCGTCGGGGCGGTTCGCGGTGCGGATCAGCTCCGGCATGGTGGTGAAGAGTTCGCCGCAGCCGCGGGTCAGCCAGTAGAAGAAGCCCTTCTTCGCCATGGTCTCGGCGAACTGCGGGCCGGGCTCGGCGAAGCGGTGCTCCGGGTCGAGCGCGACGATCCCGGCGAGGGCCAGGCCCCGGGCGACGGCCTCGACGGAGGGCGCGTCGAGGTCCTGCTCGCGGGCGAAGTCCCGCAGGTCCACGGGTGCTTCGGAGCCGTCCAGCCGGTCCAGCAGGCCGGTCTCCCAGGCGGTCGAGATGGCGTAGGCGGAGAGCGTGTGGTTGAAGACGTCGTCGATGACCGAGACGGTCATGGTTCCCCCAGGTGTTGTGTGCGAAAGCCGATCAGGATCGCGTCGACCGCGGCGACGAGGGCCGCGGTCTCGGCGGCGGTGCCGACGGTCACCCGCAGGGCGGCGCCGACGGGATGGACCCGGACCCCCCGGTCCAGCAGGACGGCCGCCCAGTCCGCGGGGCCGTCCGGCGGTCGTACGTAAAGGAAGTTGGCCTGGCTGGGCGTCACCTCGAAGCCGCGCCGGGCGAGTTCGCCGGCGAGCGCCTCGCGGTTCTCCCGGTTGCGGATGCGGCGCTCCTTGAGCGAGGCCGGGTCGGCGAGCGAGGCGAGCGCGGCGGAGCAGGCCGCGCTGCTGACGGTGAACGGCGTCTGCAGCGAGCGCAGCGCGCCGATCAGCCGGGCGTGGCCGATGCCGTAGCCGACCCGCAGGCCGGCCAGACCGTGGATCTTCGAGAAGGTCCTGGTGGTCAGCAGGTTGGGCAGTTCCGACAGGGTCTTGAGCGACGGCCCGGCGTCCGCCTCGTCCGCGTAGTCGTGGTACGCCTCGTCGTTGAGCACGACGGTGCTGTCGGGCAGCCGGCCGGCCAGGTCGGCGACCGCCTGCCGGGGCTGCCAGGAGCCGGTGGGGTTGTGCGGGTTGGAGAGCGCGACCAGGCCGACCTGCGCCTGCCGGAGGTGGTCGGCCAGGTCCTCGCCGGGCGGCCAGGGGCGGGTCACCGTCGGGGTGCCGCACTGGACGCCGAGCATCGGGTAGAAGTCGAACTCGGGTTCGTGGAAGAACGCCGGCCGCTCCGGCCCGGTGAACGCGCGCCAGGCCAGGCCGATGATCTCGGCGCTGCCCGCACCGACCAGCACCCGGTTCAGCGGGACGTCGTGCAGTTCGGCGATCGCCGCCTGCAGGGCGCCCTCCCCCACCGGGTACCGGTGCACGTCCGGCACCAGTGCGTGCAGGGCCTCGGCCACCCCGGCCGGCGGTCCCTGCGGATGTTCGTTTGCATGCAGACGCAGCATCGTCCCCCTCGATTCGATCTTTCGATTACGGTAGGAACCGCGACTGGATGACGACTGGACGACAACTTTTCCTTCACACGGGGCGGGGACGCGGAGATGGTGCAGGGGGGCGCACACGTGCAGGTACAGCTCCTGGGACCGGTCAGGGTCCTGCAGGGCGCGGCCCGGCACGACGTGCCGACGGCGGGGCGGCGCGCGGTGCTCGGCCTGC
>NZ_JBEYFP010000350.1:0-6262 GCF_040634455.1 Kitasatospora sp. NPDC007106 | reverse complement strand
ACGCCCGGTGTGGTCACCGGGCGGCCGAGGCTCCAGGTGAGCGCGGTGCCCCTGGAGGGGACGCGCCAGCTGGCCGTCGAATGGACGGTGAACGGGCGGCCGGTGGCGGCCCCCGGCGGCACCTGGCTGGACACCGCCGGCCTGACGCTCGCACCCGGCGCCCGCGCCACCGTCACCGCGACCGTCCGCGACACCACCGACTGGGTGCGCGACGAGGCGTTCCGGGACCGCTTCATGACCCGCACGGTGAGCTGGACGCTGACCGGCTGACCGGTCGACCGGCGTGCTGGTGGCGGTCCGTGGTGCGTCCGGGGGTGTCCGCGGCGCGGACCCGGTTCGTACCCTGCCGGATTGATCCGGTCATGGGATGACTAGGCTCAGGGGCCATGAGCGCGGACCCCGTCGGCACCACCCGTCCCCCGTCCCCCCTCGTCCCGCCGCAGCCCCTCGTCCGTCCCGTGCCGCCCGGCGGCCGTGCCGCCTGGGCGGCCTGGGCCGTCGGCGCCTCGGTCTACCTCCTGGCGGTCGTCCACCGCACCAGCCTCGGCGTCGCCGGCCTCGACGCCGCCGCCCGCTTCGGGATCGGCGCCTCCGCCCTCTCCACCTTCGCCATCCTGCAGGTCCTGGTCTACGCCGCCATGCAGATCCCGGTCGGCCTGCTCGTGGACCGCCAGGGCGCCCGGCGGGTGCTGCTGCTGGGCGTCCTGCTGATGAGCACCGGGCAGCTGGCCTTCGCCTTCGCCACCTCCTTCGGCCCGGCCCTCGCCTCCCGGGCCGTGCTCGGCTGCGGCGACGCCATGACCTTCATCAGCGTGCTCCGGATCGCCGCGCACTGGTTCCCGGCCGCCCGCAACCCGCTGATCGCCCAGCTCACCGGCCTGGTCGGGGTCGGCGGCAATCTGGTCACCACGGTCGTCCTCGCCCGGGCCCTGCACGAACAGGGCTGGACAGCCACCTTCGCCGCCATCGCCCTGGCCGGCGCCGGGATCTTCGCGCTCGTCGGACTCGTCCTGCGGGAGGGGCCCGGGCACGACCGCCGGACCCGCCGCAGCACCCCCGCCCCCACCACGTCCGTCGGCCGACAGATCCGGGACGCCTGGGCCGAACCCGGTACCCGGCTGGGGCTGTGGGTGCACTTCACCACCGCCTTCCCCGCCAGCGCCTTCGGCCTGCTCTGGGGCATGCCCTACCTGGTCGAGGGCCAGGGCATGAGCCGCACCGCCGCCGGCGGGATGCTCACCCTGCTGGTGGTCAGCAACATGGCCTTCGCCCTGCTCTTCGGCCGGACGGTCTCCCGCAGCCCGCGCAGCCGGATGCCGCTCACCCTCGCGGTGATCACCGCCACCGCGCTCTGCTGGGCCGCCGCCCTAGGCTGGCCCGGCGGACGACCGCCGCTCTGGCTGCTGGTGGTGCTGATCACCGTCATGGGCAGCAACGGCCCCGCCTCACTGGTCGGCCTCGACTACGCCCGCTCCCACAACCCCGCCGAACGGCTCGGCACCGCCTCCGGCATCGCCAACATGGGCGGCTTCGTCGGCGCCGTCGTCACCCTGCTCGGCATCGGCGTCCTCCTCGACACCCTCGCCGGCGCCGACGGCACCCACTCCGCCGAGGCCTACCGCTGGGCCTTCTGCTGGCAGTACGTGCCGCTGGCGGTCGGCACCGCGATGATCCTCCGCCTCCGCGGCAGGGCAGGGCACTGAGAGAACGCCAATACCCTCGCCTCGGGCGAGGATATTGGCCGTTTCCACAGGTCAGAAACCCTGACCTCGGCTGAGGGTTGCCACTCAGGCCTCGCCGATCTCCCGGAGCAGGTCCGCGATGTCGAGCGGCGCCCCCGAGAAGGTGACCCGGCCGAGCTCGCACCGGACGGTGCCGCCCGGGTGGTTGCGGCGACCGGTCTCGGCCAGGTGCCGGATCAGCTCGACCAGCTTCAGCCGCGGGCAGCGCGGCAGCACCACGCTCCCGCGGATCCCGACCCCTTCCACGCTCGGGCAGCTGTAGTACGGGCCGAAGGGCGGCCCGCTGTCCTCGCCACGGCCCGGCACCCTGAACTCCATCTCGCCGTGCCGGCAGTGCACCGTGCCGTCCGAGCGCACGTGGGCGCCGACGCCGTCACCCCGCGTGACGTCGGTGAGGATCTCCACCTGCTCCCCGACCGTTCCCGTCAGGGTCTCGGCCATCCGTGCCCGGTGGTGGCCGAGGTCGAAGTCACCGCGCCTGATCGAGGGCAGCAAGTCCCCGGTGATCCACTCCTGGAAGGGCTGGGCGGCCGGCTTCCGGGACCTCATGACCAGCCGGTAGAGGCCCGCTTCGTTGATCAGGCCGAGCATCGGATTTCCGCGCCCGTAGGGTTTCCCGTCTGCGGAAACGTCGTATTGCGTATTTGAAATAAGGGTTAGCTCGCGGCTGTCGACCGTCCGCCGGTTGCCCGGTCCGACCAGGTCGGCCGCCCGGCTCGCGTTGTCGCGCCCGAGGATCCTGCACACGTCCGCGGTGACGAACCACGGCTCCCCGTCGATCATCACCACCCAGATCGGCTGCCCCGTGATCGGGAAGCTCGACGGCACCAACACCATGTCGGTCTCGTCGTGCATACCGCCTCTCCTTCACTCTCGGTGATGGGTTCTGCACACATCAACGAGTCCGAACGCGTGATGTGGCGGTCGGCAGGCGTCGTACGGGGGTACGAGGGCGTGCGCCACCCGCGCGCGGGGGCGTGCGCCAGGGAAGGCTCCCGAAAGGGGCGGGGGTGTCAGGGGGTCAGTGCGAAGTGGGCCAGGATGCGGGCGGCGAGTTCGGTGTCGCCGTCGACGCGGACGGCGTGCGCGGCGATCTCGGGGCGGACCCGGCCGCAGGCGAGCCGGAGGTAGGTCTCCCAGTCCAGGTGGAACTGGACGTCGGGGGCGAGGCCGACGGAGGTGTCCACGCTGCCGTGGCCGACGGCGTTGACCCGGACGGTGCGCAGGAACTCCAGCGGGCCGCTGACGTCGAAGACCACCGTGGTGCCGGCCGGTGCGCCGGCGAGCTTGGCGACCACCTTGGGCAGCCCCTGGACCAGGTAGTCGCGGGCGACCGCCGCGCCGGGGGAGTCCAGGTTGCCGGGCACATGCAGGGCGCGGCGCAGGTCCTGCTCGTGCACCCAGACGTCGAAGGCGCGGTTGCGCAGCAGTTCGGTGTAGCTGATGTCCCGGGAGAGCGGGCCGGCCGGCCAGCGGACGAGGTCCTCCGGCTGCTGACGGGCGTTGCGCAGGGCGCGCGAGCGGCGGATGACCGTGTACTCCAGCTCGCTGGTGATCTCCACCGGCGTGTGGCAGCGGCGCTTGTCGACCGGCAGTTCGACGTAGCGGGCGAACTCGCTGGTGACGTGCCGCAGGTCGCGGGGGAGGGAGTGGATCGGCCGGGGGTCGCCGAGCAGCTCCGACTCGACGGCGATGATGTGCGAGACGATGTCGCGGACCGACCAGCCGGGGCATTCGGTGGGCCGGTTCCAGGAGTCGGTCGGCAGCGGGGCCAGCAGCTCGGCCACGGACTCGATGGACTGCGTCCACGCGTCGGTGTAAGCCTGCACGGTCTGGTTGTCCGTCACGGGTATCTCCGGTCCTCCGTCAGCTTCCAACACGCCCCGCCGGCCGCCGCCGGGACCTGGGGGCGCAAGCGCTACCCGCACGTTACGCTGTCGGGTCACAGCAGGGCAGCGCTTTCGGGTGATGATCGTAGGACTCTTGCCGTGGACGGTGGTACTGTGCGCGCTTCATTGATCCAACTCGCGGTCTCCGATTCCGAGCCGCCCGCCGAGCGGCGGTCCCGCGCCGCGGCGCTGGTCAGGGCCCAGGAGGGTGCGGACCTGGTGGTGCTGCCGGAGCTGTGGGCGCTCGGCGGCTTCGCCTACGAGGCGTGGGCGACCGGGGCCGAGCCCCTGGACGGGCCCACCGCCGAGGCCATGTCGGCGGCCGCCCGGGCGACCCGGGTGTGGCTGCACGCCGGTTCGATCGTCGAACGCGATCCGGACGGCCCGATCTACAACACCTCGTTGCTGTTCGCGCCGGACGGCACCCTCACCCACACCTACCGGAAGATCCACCGCTTCGGCTTCGACAGCGGTGAGGCGGTCGCGATGGGTGCGGGCCAGGAGATCGTCACCGCCGCCACCGACCTCGGCCGGCTCGGCCTCGCCACCTGCTACGACCTGCGCTTCCCCGAGCTGTTCCGGGCCCTGCTGGACGACGGCGCCGAGCTGCTCGTGGTGCCGGCCGCCTGGCCGGAGCGCCGCCGCGAGCACTGGACGCTGCTGGCCCGCGCCCGGGCCGTCGAGGAGCAGGCGTTCGTGCTGGCCTGCAACACCGCGGGCACCCACGGCGGGGTCCCGCAGGCCGGGCACAGCCTGGTGGTGGACCCGTGGGGCCGGGTGCTCGGCGAGGCCGGCCCGGACGAGGAGGTGCTCACCGTGGAGTTCGACCCGGCGGAGGTCGGCAAGGCCCGCGCCGACTTCCCGGTGCACCGCGACCGGCTGCTCGGCATCCCCGCGCCCGTCCAGCGCTGACGCCCGTCCGGCGTTGACGCCGGGCTGCCGCCTCCCGGCCGCCGCCTGCCCCGGCGTACCGTCCCCGTCCGCCCGGCCGGTGCGGCGGCCGCCCGCTGCCCGGCAGTCGGTGTCCGCTGTCCGGTTATGGGCGTGATGGGGTACTTGTGCACCCCGGGGGCGACTTTGAGAAGATGGGCCGCCACCGCCTTCCGCGCTGGCCCCGTGACGCCCGCCGAGGAGGGGTGGCCCGCATGTACGGCACCGGTGCCGCCCGTCCCCCGATCCAGCGCAACAGCCTGCGCGAGCAGATCGCCGACGCGCTGCGCGAGGAGATGATGGCCGGCCGGCTCGCCGCCGGCCGGAACTTCACCGTCAAGGAGATCGCCGACCTCTACGGGGTGTCCGCGACCCCGGCCCGCGAGGCGATGGTCGACCTCGCCGCCCAGGGGCTGCTGCGCACCGAGCACCACCGGGGCTTCACCGTCCCCGCCTTCACCTGGCGGGACTTCGTGGAGATCTTCGAGGCGCGCACCCTGCTCACCGACAGTGCGATGCGCCGGCTCACCGCGCACCCGGCCCGGGGTTCCGGGAGCTACGACTGGTCCCGGATGCCCTCGCTGCGCCGCCGGGCCGACGCCGCCGCCCGCGCCTCCCGGCAGGGCCAGCTGGACGTGCTGGTCGGCTGCGACCTGCGGTTCTGGCAGGAGGCCGCGGCCCTGCTCGGGAACGCCCGGATCGCCGACTACCTCGGCTGGCTGCGGGTGCAGTCCTGGATGTTCGCCGCCCCCTACCTGCGGCAGGTGGGGGACCTGGGCGGGGTCTGCTGGGACCGGCACGGCGACCTGGTCGACCGGATCGAGGCCCGCGACCTGTCCGGGGCGCACCGGGTGGTCAACGACTACAACCTGTTCACGCTGGAGCTGCTGGGCCGGTTGGCGGGCGAGGAGACCGACGAGGTGCCGGTGGCGGCTCTGCTGCGCGCGCCGGTCGCGGGCGCCTCCGAGCCGGGCCCGCAGGCCGCCGCCCCGGCCCCGGCCGTCCCCGCCGCTCCGGCCGCGGTGGCGGAGGAGGCCACCCGGGTCCCGCCGCCCCGGTCGGTGCCGCCCGGGCGCTTCGGGCGGCCGGTCCGCCCCTCCGGCCCGGTGCCGGGCCGCACCTCTCCGTCCTGAGCGGGGACGCCGTCCTCGGCCCCGTGGGCCCGGCGGGGCACCGGTAGGGTGGGCGCTCGTTCCCCGACCACCGTCGGCGGCGCGCGCGCCGCGTCCGACCCCCGGAGAGGATGAGCCGGCCATGGCCTGCGACCTCTGGCTCGTCCCGCTCGTGGACGTCCTCACCTACAACCCCGAGAACCCCTTCCGGGACGACCTCGTCCGCTACAACGCGGTGCTGGCCGGCCACGGGCTGCCCGAGGTCCCGGTGCACGGCTACGCGCCCGGCATCACCGGTGAGGTCGAGCCGATAGCCGCCTTCGACTACGACTCGCTCCACTTCCTGCGCCGCGCCTACCTGTTGGGCGTGACCGGCTTCCAGATCACCCCGGTGGACGCGCTCGGCGGCGACTACGAGCAGCTGCTGGAGATGTTCGAGTCCACCGCCGAACAGTCGCACCTGGTCTGGCACTTCGACCACGCCGGGGCGTACGTCCCGGTGGAGTTCCCCGTCCCGCTGGTCGACGACGCGCTGCTGGCGACCGGCGGCCCGCTCGGCTCCTCGTACGGTCTGCTCCGCGAACTGCAG
>NZ_JBEYFP010000349.1:0-6269 GCF_040634455.1 Kitasatospora sp. NPDC007106 | reverse complement strand
GCGCGGCTTCACCACCGAGCGCTCCGAGGACGCCCGGCTGGTCCGCAACGAGGCCTTCCGCGACCACTGGGGCTCGACGGAGCAGAGCGAGGAGGGCTGGGCGCACATGACGTCCGGCCCGGCCTTCCGCCCCGGTCTGAGCTTCGTCGCCTACGACGTCGCGGAGGACGCGGTCGGCGGCGAGGCCCTCGGCATCGTCCTCGGCGAGGAGTACGAGGCGCACACCGAGGCGACCGGCCGGCGCGACCTGTACGTCTCGCTGGTCGGCACCCGGCGGGCGGGCCGCAAGCGCGGCATCGCCTCGGCGCTGCTGGTGCAGGCCATGGCGGAGGCCCGCGAGGCGGGGTTCGCCACGGCCTCGCTCGGCGTCGACGCGGACTCTCCGACGGGTGCGCTCGGCCTGTACGGGCACGTCGGATTCACCGTCAAGGACACCTGGATCGCCCAGCTGAAGCCGCTCTGGTCGCCCACGGCGGGCTGACCGGCCCGGGCCGGCGGCGGCTCAGCGGCCGCTGAGCAGGTCGGCGGCGCGGGCGATCAGCGAGGTGCGGCCGAGGCCGCCGGACTCCCGGCGGTCGGCGGCCCGGTAGGCGACGTACAGGCCGCGGATGCCGAGCCAGCGCAGCGGTTCGGGTTCCCAGCCGCGGACCTTCCGGCCGACCCAGGGCAGCCGGGTGAGCTCGGTGTCCCGTCCGAGGACGAGGTCGCGCAGGGTGCGGCCGGCGAGGTTGGCGGTGGCGACGCCGTGGCCGACGTAGCCGCCGGCCGCGCCGAGCCCGGTCGCCGGGTCGTACTGGACGGTGGCGCACCAGTCGCGGGGCACGCCGAGCACGCCCGACCAGGCGTGGTCGATCGGCGCGCCGGCCGCGGCGGGGAACAACCGCCCGAGCAGCTCGGCGAGCTGGCGCTGCGTCGAGGCGTGCGTCTCGCCCCGGCTGTCGACGTGCGAGCCGAAGCGGTACGGCACCCCGCGGCCGCCGATGGCGATCCGGTCGTCGGCGGTGCGCTGGGCGTAGCAGTAGGCGTGGGCGCCGTCGCCGAGCACTTCGGCGCCGTGCCAGCCGATCTCGTCCCGGACCGCCCGGTCGAGCGGGGCGGTGACGATCATGCTGCTGTTCATCGGGACCCAGGTGCGGCGCTGGCCGCGCAGCCCGGCGGTGAAGCCCTCGGTGGCGCGGAGGACGTGCCGGGCGCGGACGGTGCCCCCGCGGCAGACGGCCGCGCCGGGGCGGATGTCGAGCACCTCGGTGCCCTCGTGCACGGTGACGCCGAGCCTCTCGACCGTGGCGGCGAGGCCGCGGACGAGCCTGGCCGGGTGGATCCGGGCGCAGTGCGGGGTCCAGAGCGCGCCGCGGGCCCCGGCGACCCTGACGCGGTCGGCGAGTTCGCCGGGGCCGAGCCGGAGCATGTCCTCCTCGCCCCAGCCCTCCTCGCGCAGTTCGGGCAGGTGGGCGAGCATCCGCTGTTCCTGGACGGCGCCGACGGCGACGTGCAGTTCGCCGTCCTTGCGGACGTCGGCCTCGATGCCCTCCTCCGCGGCGACGGCGACCACCTCGTCGACCGTGGCGAACATGGCCCGCTGCATGGCGACGGCGGCGGGCCGGCCGTGCGCGGCGGCGTAGCGGCGGAACTGGCCGGGCAGGGCGGCGGTGAGCCAGCCGCCGTTGCGGCCGGAGGCGCCGAAGCCGGCGAACTCCTTCTCCAGCACGGCGATCCGCAGCGCGGGTTCGGCCTTCTTGAGGTAGTAGGCCGTCCAGAGGGCGGTGTAGCCGCCGCCGACGAGGGCGACGTCGACATCGAGGTCGCCGTCGAGGGCGGGCCGCGGGGCGGGCAGGCCGTCCGCGGCGTACCAGTGGGAGACGTGGCCGTTGGTGCGGGCGGGGCCGGCGGGCGGTGCGGGGCTCATGGTCACTGCCTGGGGGTCGTTCCGGCGGGGGTGCGGGGGCTCGGGGGTGGGGCGCCGTCAGTCGGGGGTGGGCGGGCTGACGATCCAGAGCACTTCGGCGGGGGCGTCGGAGCGGTTGACGACCCGGTGCGGGACGGCGGTGCGGTAGTCGAGGCTGTCGCCGGCGTCGAGGGTGTACGGGTGGCCGTCGAGTTCGACGGTCACGGTGCCGGCGAGGACGAGCAGGATCTCCTGGGAGTCGCCGTGCGTGTAGGCCTCCTCGCCGGTGGAGGAGCCGGGGTCGAACTCGCCCGCGTACACCTCCAGATGGGCGAGCGGCCGCTGGGAGACCAGGTACTTGCGGGTGCCGGGCGCGGTGGGCAGCGCGGGGCGGAGCTCGCGGCGGACGACCCGGGGTCCGGCAGGTGCGGAGTGGTCGAAGAGGTCGGCCATGGTGAGGCCGAGGGCGTCGGCGATCCGGCGGAGCATGCCGATGCTGGCGCCGGCGAGGCCGCGTTCGACCTGGCTGAGGAAGCCGGGGCTGGCACCGGCCGCCTCGCCGAGGGCGCGCAGCGACAGGGCTCGGGCCTCCCGGTAGCCGCGGATGCGGGCGCCGAGGGCGCGGGCGTCGGCCTCCGCGGTGGTACCGGTGCTCTGGTCGGTCATGGGGTCCCCGGTTCGGCAGGCGTGTCCGACCCCGGATCAAACGCTGTGTTCGATGGGGCGGAACACACCGTATGCCGGGCGGTGCGGCGACACAAGGGCCCGGCACCCACGACGGGCTGAGCCCGTTCGAGCGACCCCGTCGGCCGTTCGCCCGGGCGGTGGAGTGCGGACGCTGCTATGAAGAGCGTTGAGTCCGTTTTGTCCGGTCTCATCCCCGTTTCTAGGAGGCATCCACATGGGTGCTACGGCTACCGACGCCCAGGCCGCCGGCCGGGGCACGCCACCGGAGGGCAAGCAGCCGCCGGTGCACATCCTCTGGATCAACGCCGGTCTGAGCTGTGACGGCGACTCCGTGTCGCTGACCGCCGCGATGCAGCCCAGCATCGAGGAGATCGTCACCGGCGCCCTGCCGGGCCTGCCCGAGGTCGCGGTGCACTGGCCGCTGATCGACTTCGAGTGCGGCCCGGTGCAGGGCGCGGACAACTTCGTCGAGTGGTTCTTCAAGGCCGAACGCGGCGAACTGGAGCCGTTCGTGCTGGTGGTGGAGGGCTCGATCCCGAACGAGTCCATCAAGTCGGAGGGCTACTGGTGCGGCTTCGGCGACGACCCGGAGACCGGCCAGCCGATCACCACCAGCGAGTGGCTCGACCGGCTCGCCCCCAAGGCCACCGCCGTGGTCGCGATCGGCACCTGTGCCACGTACGGCGGAATCCACGCCATGGCGGGCAATCCGACCGGCGCCATGGGCGTGCCCGACTACCTGGGCTGGGACTGGACGTCCAAGGCCGGCCTGCCGGTCGTCTGCGTGCCGGGCTGCCCGATCCAGCCGGACAACTTCTCCGAGACGCTGACCTACCTGCTCTACCAGCTGACCGGTGCGGCCCCGATGATCCCGCTGGACGACAAGCTGCGGCCGACCTGGCTGTTCGGCGCGACCGTCCACGAGGGCTGCGACCGCGGCGGCTACTACGAGCAGGGCCAGTTCGCGGAGGCGTACGGCGAGCCGGAGTGCCTGGTCAAGCTCGGCTGCTGGGGCCCGGTCGTCAAGTGCAACGTGCCCAAGCGCGGCTGGATCAACGGCGTCGGCGGCTGCCCGAACGTGGGCGGCGTCTGCATCGCCTGCACCATGCCCGGCTTCCCGGACAAGTTCATGCCCTTCATGGACGAGCCCCCGGGTGCCCGGGTCTCCGCCACCGCCAGCGAGGCCTACGGTGTCGTGATCCGCAGCCTGCGCTCCATCACCGCGAAGACGGTGGACAAGGAGCCCAAGTGGCGGCGCACCGGCCGCAAGCTGACCACCGGTTACCGCACCCCCTGGTGACCGACCCCGGACGCAACGACGAAGGGCACACACTCCCGATGGCGACGACAGCGAAGCCGACCGGCGACGGCCTGATGGAGATGTCCTGGGACCCGATCACCCGGATCGTGGGCAGCCTGGGCATCCACACGAAGATCGATTTCAAGCAGAAGAAGGTCGCGGAGTGCTACAGCACCTCGTCGGTCTTCCGCGGCTACAGCGTCTTCATGCGCGGCAAGGACCCGCGCGACGCGCACTTCATCACCAGCCGGATCTGCGGCATCTGCGGCGACAACCACGCCACCTGTTCGGTCTACACGCAGAACATGGCGTACGGGGTAAAGCCCCCGCACCTGGGCGAGTGGATCATCAACCTCGGCGAGGCCGCCGAGTACATGTTCGACCACAACATCTTCCAGGAGAACCTGGTCGGGGTCGACTACTGCGAGAAGATGGTCCGCGAGACCAACCCGGGCGTGCTGGAGCGCGCCGAACGCACCGAGGCGCCGCACGCCGCCGAGCACGGGTACAGGACGATCGCCGACATCATGCGCTCGCTCAACCCCATCGAGGGCGAGTTCTACCGCGAGGCGCTGCAGGTCAGCCGCTACACCCGGGAGATGTTCTGCCTGATGGAGGGCCGCCACGTGCACCCCTCCACGCTCTACCCGGGCGGCGTCGGCACGGTCGCCAGCGTGCAGCTCTTCACCGACTACCTCAGCCGGCTGATGCGCTACGTGGAGTTCATGAAGCGCGTCGTCCCGCTCCACGACGACCTCTTCGACTTCTTCTACGAGGCCCTGCCCGGCTACGAGGAGGTCGGCCGCCGCCGCATCCTGCTCGGCTGCTGGGGCAGCCTCAACGACCCGGACCACTGCGACTTCACGTACCGCAACATGACGGACTGGGGCCGGCGGATGTTCGTCACCCCGGGCGTGGTCGTCGACGGGAAGCTCGTCACCAACGACCTCACCCAGATCAACCTGGGCATCCGGATCCTGCTCGGCAGCTCCTACTACCAGGACTGGGAGGGACAGGAGCTCTTCGTCACCCACGACCCGCTCGGCAACCCGGTCGACCCGCGGCACCCGTGGAACCAGCACACCATCCCCCAGCCGCAGAAGCGGAACTTCGACGACAAGTACAGCTGGGTGATGTCGCCGCGCTGGTTCGACGGCAAGGACCACCTCGCCCTGGACACCGGCGGCGGCCCGATCGCCCGCCTGTGGTCCACCGCGCTCTCCGGTCTGGTCGACATCGGCTACGTGAAGGCCACCGGCCACAGCGTCGTCATCAACCTGCCGAAGACCATGACCAAGCCGGAGACCACCTTCGAGTGGAAGATCCCGCAGTGGTCCAACGCGCTGGAGCGCAACCGCGCCCGCACCTACTTCCAGGCCTACGCCGCCGCCTGCGCCCTGCACTTCGCCGAGAAGGCCCTGGACGAGGTCCGCGCCGGGCGCACCCAGACCTGGGAGAAGTTCGAGGTGCCGGACGAGTCGATCGGCTGCGGCTTCACCGAGGCCGTCCGCGGCGTCCTCTCGCACCACATGGTGATCCGCGACGGCAAGATCGCCAACTACCACCCGTACCCGCCGACCCCGTGGAACGCCAGCGTCCGCGACAGCTACGGCACCCCCGGCCCGTACGAGGACGCGGTGCAGAACACGCCGATCTTCGAGGAGAACTCCCCGGAGAACTTCAAGGGCATCGACATCATGCGGGCCGTGCGCAGCTTCGACCCGTGCCTGCCCTGCGGCGTGCACATGTACGTCGGCGACGGCCGCACGGTGCAGAAGATGCACGTCCCCACCGGCCTGAGCGGACTGGCCTGATGACCGCGGAGACGGCCGGCCGGCGGGTCCAGGAGGTCCTGGACCGGCTGGCCGGCGAGGAGGACGGGGCGGCCGTCGCCGCGGCCGAGGACCTCGTCCGCGAGCTGATGGCGTTCTACGGCGAGGGCCTCGCCCGGATCGTCGCCCTGCTCGGCGCGGACGGGACGGCCCCGCTGCCCGCCGCCCTGCTCGACGACCAGGTGGTCTCCGGGCTGCTGGTGCTGCACGAACTCCACCCGGAGAACGTCCAGCAGCGGATCCGGCGGGCGCTGCGCTCGCTGCCGGGCCGCCCGGCCGAGCTGATCGGGTACGCCGCGGAGGCCGGGTCGGTCCGGCTGCGCACCGCCCCCGGCGGCTGCGGCTGCGGCGGCGAGGACGCGCTCCGGCGCGACCTGGAGACGGCGTTCGCCTGCTACGCGCCCGAGGTGACGGACATCCGGCTGGAGAAGGCGGCCCCGCAGCCCGCGCTGCTGCAGATCGGCCGCCGGCCGCCGGTGGGGGCGGACGCCGGATGACCACGTCCCCGACCGACGCCCCGGGCGCGGGCGCCGCGGTGCTGCGCCGGCTGCGCGCACCGGCGGCG
>NZ_JBEYFP010000348.1:0-6307 GCF_040634455.1 Kitasatospora sp. NPDC007106 | reverse complement strand
GCCGCCCGCAGGGCCAGCCGGGTCTTGCCGACCCCGCCCGGGCCGGTCACCGTGACCAGCCGCGACGTGTCCAGCAGGCGTGCCAGGTCCGCGAGTTCGGAACGGCGGCCGACGAAGCCGGTGAGGTCGGCGGGCAGTCGGCCGCGTGCCGTCCGCCGCCGCCCGTCCGCCGCGGGTTCGCTCGACACCGGAGCCCCCATGTCGTCGGTGGGATGGATGCAAGGGGCGGCCGGCCGGCCGCCCGTTCCGATCAACGAGGTGACCGCCGGGTGGGTCACGCCCCGCCACCGCGGTCACCGCCGTGCCCGCGACGCGGCCCCGCCGCCCTTATCCGGTCGGGAAACCGCCCGTGGTCACGATAGGGTTCCCTCCGGAGGAAGCTGCAAGGCGAGGGAGCGCACAAGGTGTCCGTGGGAGAACTGGCCGGCCTGTTGGTGGCCGTGTTCTGGGCGGTCCTCGTGACGTTGCTCGCCGTGGTCCTCGTCCGGCTCTCCAAGGTGCTCAAGGAGGCCACGGTGCTGGTCTCCGCCGTCACCGAGCAGGCCGTGCCGCTGCTGGTCGACGCGGGCACCGCCGTCCGCAGCGCCAACGAGCAGCTGGAGCGGGTCGACGAGATCACCGCCAACGTGCAGGACGCCGCCGCCAACGCCAACGCCCTCTCCTCCACCGTCGCCGCCACCATCGGCGGCCCGCTGGTCAAGGTCGCCGCCTTCAGCTACGGCGTCCGCAAGGCCGTCGCCCGCCAGCAGGGCGCGGCGGCCGTCCCCGAGCAGGCCGCCGACCGCGACGCGCTCGCCCGGCTGGTCCGGGCCGAGGTCCGCGCGGCCACCGCGCCGCGCAGCGGCGGGCTGCTGGCCCGCGTCCGGCGAGCGGTGAGGGGCTGACACGGTGGTTCGACGCATCTTCTGGATGGCGGTCGGCGCCGGCGCCGCCGTCTGGGCCATGGGCAAGGCCAACGAGGCCGTGCACCGGCTCACCCCGGACAGCATCTCCGGCACCGCCGCCCGCGGCGCCCTCCGGCTCGGCGACGCCGCCAAGCGCTTCGCCCAGGACGTCCAGGCCGGCATGGCCGAGCGCGAGCAGGAGCTCCGCGCCGACCTCGGCCTCGACGGCACCGCCGTGGTAGAGCCGCCGCGCCGCCGCCGCGCGCTGCGCCCCGAGCCCGGCCACCGAGCTATCTCGGCGGCCCCGGGCTCCCCGGCCGCCGCCCTGCCCCCGAAGCGCAGCACCACCACCAAGAGCATTGCCGAGCCCCGCCAGCGCCGAGCGCTGCCGGGCAGCAACCCAACCGGAAGGACCACTGATGGAGTCGGCTGAGATCCGCCGCCGCTGGCTGCGCTTCTTCGAGGAGCGCGGCCACACCGTCGTACCGTCGGCGTCGCTCGTCGCCGACGACCCCACCCTGCTGCTGGTCAACGCCGGCATGGTGCCCTTCAAGCCGTACTTCCTCGGCGAGGTCAAGCCGCAGTACTCCCGCGCCACCTCCGTCCAGAAGTGCGTGCGCACGCTGGACATCGAGGAGGTCGGCAAGACCACCCGGCACGGCTCGTTCTTCCAGATGTGCGGCAACTTCTCCTTCGGCGACTACTTCAAGGAAGGGGCCATCAAGTTCGCGTGGGAGCTGCTCACCACGCCCGTCGCGGACGGCGGCTACGGCCTGGAGAAGGAGAAGCTCTGGATCACCGTCTACAAGGACGACGACGAGGCCGAGCAGATCTGGCGCGACGTCATCGGCGTCCCGTCCGAGCGCATCCAGCGCCTCGGCATGAAGGACAACTTCTGGTCGATGGGCGTCCCCGGCCCGTGCGGCCCGTGCTCGGAGATCAACTACGACCGCGGCCCCGCGTACGGCGAGGAGGGCGGCCCGGCCGTCAACGGCGAGCGCTACCTGGAGATCTGGAACCTGGTCTTCATGCAGTACGAGCGCGGCCACGGCGACGGCAAGGACGGCTTCGAGATCCTCGGCGACCTGCCGAGCAAGAACATCGACACCGGCCTCGGCCTGGAGCGCCTCGCGGCCATCCTGCAGGACGTCGACAACCTCTTCGAGATCGACACCAGCCGGATGATCCTCGACCGCGCCGCCGAGCTCACCGGCCACGCCTACGGCCGCGACCACAAGTCGGACGTCTCGCTGCGCGTGGTCACCGACCACTTCCGCACCGCCATCATGCTGATCGGCGACGGCGTCACCCCCGGCAACGAGGGCCGCGGCTACGTGCTGCGCCGCATCCTGCGCCGCGCGATCCGCAACATGCGCCTGCTGGGTGCCACCGAGCCGGTGGCCAAGGAGCTCACGGACATCACCATCAAGGCGATGGCCCCGCAGTACCCGGAGCTGGAGGCCGACCGCAAGCGCATCGAGACGGTCGTCACCTCCGAGGAGACGGCCTTCCTGCAGACGCTGAAGGCCGGCACCAGCCTGCTGGACGCCGCGGTCACCGAGACCAAGCAGTCCGGCGGTGCGGTGCTCTCCGGCGACCAGGCGTTCAAGCTGCACGACACCTACGGCTTCCCGATCGACCTCACCCTGGAGATGGCCGAGGAGCAGGGCCTCCAGGTGGACGAGGCCGGCTTCCGCCGCCTGATGCAGGAGCAGCGGGACCGCGCGAAGGCCGACGCCAAGGCCAAGAAGATGGGCCACGCCGACGTCGCCGCGTACCGCGAGGTCGCCGACAAGTCCGGCGCCTCCGTCTTCACCGGCTACACCGCCACCGAGGGCGAGGCCACCGTGGTCGGCCTGCTGGTGAACGGCGTCCCGGCGCCGGCCGCCACCGAGGGCGACGAGGTCGAGATCATCCTCGACCGCACCCCGTTCTACGCCGAGGGCGGCGGCCAGCTCGCCGACCACGGCCGGATCCGCCTGGACTCCGGTGCGGTCGTCGAGATCCGCGACGTCCAGCAGCCGGTGCCCGGCGTGACGGTGCACTCCGGCGGCGTGCTGTTCGGCGAGGTCGTGCTCGGTGCCTCGGCGTACGCCACGATCGACGTGGACCGCCGCCGCGCGGTCTCCCGCGCCCACTCGGCCACCCACCTCACCCACCAGGCGCTGCGCGACGCGCTCGGCCCGACGGCCGCCCAGGCCGGTTCCGAGAACGCGCCGGGCCGCTTCCGCTTCGACTTCGGTTCGCCGGCGGCCGTCCCCGGCTCGGTGCTGACCGACGTCGAGCAGAAGATCAACGAGGTGCTCGTCCGCGAACTCGACGTCACCGCCGAGGTCATGACGATGGACGAGGCCCGCAAGGCCGGCGCCATCGCGATGTTCGGCGAGAAGTACGGCGACTCGGTGCGCGTGGTCACCATCGGCGACTTCTCCAAGGAGCTGTGCGGTGGCACGCACGTCGGCAACACCGCCCAGCTGGGCCTGGTGAAGCTGCTCGGCGAGTCCTCGATCGGCTCCGGCGTGCGCCGGGTCGAGGCGCTGGTCGGCGTCGACGCGTACAAGTTCCTGGCGCGTGAGCACACCGTGGTCTCCCAGCTCACCGAGCTGGTCAAGGGCCGCCCGGAGGAGCTGCCGGAGAAGATCTCGGGCATGCTCGCCAAGCTGAAGGACGCCGAGAAGGAGATCGAGCGCTTCCGTGCGGAGAAGGTCCTCGCGGCCGCCGCCGGTCTCGCCGACTCCGCCGAGGACGTCCGCGGCGTGGCCCTGGTCTCGGCCCGGGTCGCCGACGGCGTGGGCGCGGACGAGCTGCGCAAGCTGGTGCTGGACGTCCGCGGCCGTCTGGGCTCGCGCCCGGCCGTGGTCGCCGCGTTCACCGTGGCGAACGACCGCCCGCTGACCGTGATCGCCACCAACGAGGACGCCCGCGCCCGCGGTGTGAAGGCCGGCGAGCTGGTCCGCACCGCGGCCAAGACGCTCGGCGGCGGCGGTGGCGGCAAGGACGACGTCGCCCAGGGCGGCGGCTCCAACCCGGCCGCGGTGGACGAGGCGATCGCCGCCGTCCGCGCCCTGGTCGCGGAGCGCGCCTCCTGATGACCGAGGAGCAGCCCGAGAAGGTCTTCCGGCGGGGCCGGCGGATCGCCGTCGACGTGGGTGACGCCCGGATCGGGGTCGCGTCCTGCGACCCCGACGGGCTGATCGCCACGCCGGTGGAGACCGTGCCCGCCGGGGGCCGCTCCCAGGCGCGGCTCAAGGAGATCGTCGAGGAGTACGACGCGATCGAGGTCGTGGTCGGCCTGCCCCGCTCGCTGAGCGGCAAGGAGGGGCCGGCCGCGGCCAAGGTCCGGGCGTACGCCGGGCGGCTGGCGGCGTTGCTGGCGCCGGTCGGTGTCCGGCTGGTGGACGAGCGGATGACCACCGTCACCGCCGCCCAGGGCCTGCGGGCCTCCGGCCGGTCCTCGAAGAAGGGCCGCTCGGTGATCGACCAGGCGGCGGCCGTGGTGATCCTGCAGGCGGCGCTGGAGGCCGAACGGGTGAGCGGCCGGGCGCCCGGCGAGAGCGTCGAGCCGACCGGCTGAGCAGTTCGTACTAACGTCCCACAAGGGGTCCGTGCGGAGGTGTCCGCACGGACCCCTTCGTCGTTGTCGCCGTTGTTGGAGCAGCCCGGTACCGCCGGCTGCCGACGGAGGGGCCGTCGTGACCGACCCGTTCACCGCACCCGGTCTGGGGCCGGGCGTCACCCCCGGGCACCTGGGCGCCCCCGCCGAGGAGCCCGACGGGCGCCCGCCCGGGCAGCCGTACGCGGTCGAGCCGCCGGACCCGCGGAAGGTGCGGTCGGGGGCGGCCTGCTGTCTGAGCGTGCTGGCGCTGTTCGGGGTGGCCTGCGTGCTCGCGCTCGCGGCCTACCTGGTGTGGCCGAAGGCGGAGCCGCCGGCCGCGGACTTCGCGGGCGGCGGCAGCGGGACGGTGGAGGTCTCCGTGCCGCAGGGCGCCAGCCTCACCACGATCGGCCGGACGCTGGTGAAGAGCGGGGTGGTGGCCAGCACCAAGGCGTTCACCGACGCGGCCGCCCGGCATCCGGCCGGCAACACGATCCAGCCCGGCACCTACACGCTGAAGCTGAAGATGTCGGTGGCCTCGGCGCTCGGCGTGCTGCTCGACCCGGCGAACGCCAACGCCCTCACCATCCCGGAGGGGCGCCGCGCCGAGCAGGTGTACTCCGCGATCGACGAGCGGCTGCACCTCGCCCCCGGCACCACCAAGGGCATCGCCCAGCAGCACGCAGGCGACCTCGGCCTGCCCGAGTCGGCCAAGGACAACCCCGAGGGCTACCTCTTCCCGTCGACCTACGCGGTGACCGGTGACACCACCCCGCTGGCACTGCTGCAGCAGATGGTCTCCGAGAGCGGCAAGGCGCTGGAGTCCGGCGGTGTGGAGGACGCCGCCACCGCATTCGCACAGACCCCGTACGGGATCCTCACCGTGGCCAGCCTGGTCGAGGGCGAGGCCGACAACGCCGAGGACATGGCCAAGGTCGCCCGGGTGATCTACAACCGGCTGGCCAAGAACATGCCGCTGCAACTGGACTCGTCGATCAACTACGCCCTCGGCCGATCCACCCTGACCACCACGGACACCGACACCAAGCTGGACTCCCCCTTCAACACCTACCTGCACACGGGCCTGCCGCCGACCCCGATCTCCAACCCCGGCCGGGAGGCCCTGCGCGCCGCGGCGGACCCGGCCGAGGGCGACTGGCTGTACTTCGTCACCGTGCGTCCCGGCGACACCAGGTTCACCGACAGTTTCGAACAACAGCAGAAGAACGTCGCCGAGTTCAACGCATATCAGGCGCAACGGAGTTCCCCACCCCCGGACGACGGTCACTGACGGTGTGCATGCGGCGAATCGCCAATGCTGCGGTACGGTAACGTCTCCCTCCGGATGATGCCGTAGCACGCCGGTTCGAGTCGGCGGTACGCATAAGGGGTTCGATGACTGACCTGGGCGGGGGCTACCGCCCCCAGGGAGAGCAGCCGTGGCACCCGGGCGATCCCGGCTACGGCATCCCGCAGCAGCCACAGTCCGCCGACCAGACCGGCTCGTGGCAGGTGCAACCCGACGCGTTCGGGCAGCAGCAGTACGGGCAGCAGGGTTACCCGCAGCAGCAACAGCAGGGCTGGCAGCAGCAGCCCTCGTACGGGCAGCAGGGCTACCCGCAGCAGTCGCCGCAGCAGGGCCAGATGCCGCAGCAGCAGTACCAGCAGCAGGTCCCGCAGCAGCAGGGCGGCTACGGACAGCAGCAGTACCAGCAGCAGGCCGCCCAGCAGACCGGCTCCTGGCAGATCCCGCCGGGGCTCTTCCGCAACCCCGGCGAACTCGCCCGGCTCCGCGCCTCGGTGGACGAACTGCTGCCCACCGCCGTCG
>NZ_JBEYFP010000347.1:0-6309 GCF_040634455.1 Kitasatospora sp. NPDC007106 | reverse complement strand
ACGGCCGCCGCGCCGGCCGTCGTCGGCGGCCGCACACCGGGCGGCCTGCGGATTCCGGACCGGTTCTCCTTCGAGCACCTGCTGAACTCCCCGCGCTTCGCCCTGCACCGGGCACTGCTCCACCAGCCGGGGGCCGAATCCCCGCCCTACGACGAACAGGTCGCCGACGTCCTCGCCCTGCTGGCCGGCCGCTACGTGTCCGCGGACGGTGTGGAGGCGCGCGCGGTACCCGGAGCGGGGGCCGACCTGCAGGTGTGGATCCTCGGCAGCAGCGCCGGGACGAGCGCCGAGGTCGCGGGCGCGCGCGGCCTGCGCTTCGCCGCGAACTACCACGTCAGCCCGGCCACCGTCCTGGAGGCCGCGGCGGCGTACCGTGCGGCGTTCACCCCCTCCGCCGAGCTGGCCCGGCCGTACGTCGCCGTCTCCGCCGACGTCGTCGTCGCCGAGGACGGGACCACCGCACGCGAGCTGGCCACCGGCTACGGCCTGTGGGTCCGCAGCATCCGCAGCGGCGAGGGCGCCATTCCCTTCCCCACCCCGGACGAGGCCCGCTCGCACCACTGGACGGCGGAGGACCGCGCGCTGGTCGCCGACCGCGTCGACACCCAGTTCGTGGGCTCGCCGCAGCAGGTCGCCGACGGGCTGGAGACCTTGCGCGACGCCACTGGCGCAGACGAACTGATCATCACCACCATCACCCACGACCACGCCGACCGGGTGCGCTCCTACGAGCTGCTCGCCGAGGAGTGGAACCGGCGGTCCTTCCCGCCGACCGGCCCGAACGCCCCGAACGAGCACGAGGAGCAGAGATGACGGTCCGAACCGCGGCCCGGGAGGCCTTCGCCCGGGACTGGGAGCAGTGGCACGCCGAACACGAGAAGGTCCTGACCGACCCGCACGGATTCCTCGCGGTGACCAGTCTGCGGTGGCTGGACGCTAAACCGACCCGCTTCCCCGACGCACCGGGGGCGTGGTCCAGCACCGCCGACGGCGTGACGGTCGAACTCGGCGAGGGCGAGGAACTGACCGTCCGGGGCGCCGTGGTGCGCGGCCGGTACCACTTCGGGATCGTCCCCGAGCGGGCGAGCGTCCTCGCCGGAGCCGGCGATGCGGTGATCGAGGTGGCCAAACGCGGCGGGCACGACATCCTGCGTCCCCGCCACCCCGGCAACCGGCTGCGGGTCGACCACATCCATACACCGGCCTACCCTCCGGACCCGCGCTGGGTCCTCGCCGGCCGCTACCTGCCGTTCGACCCGCCCCGGGCCGTGACCGTCGGAGCGGCGGTCGAGGGCCTCCAGCACGTCTACGACGCCCCCGGCCAGGTCGAGTTCGAGCTGGACGGCCTGACGCACCGGCTGACCGTGTTCAACGGCGCGCGCCCCGGGAGCCTCCAGGTGCTGTTCACCGACGCCACGTCCGGAGTGACGACGTACCCGGCGAACCGCAGTCTCTCCGTCGACGCCCCCGACGAACGGGGCACCGTGGTGCTGGACTTCAACCGCGCGACGAACCTGCCCTGCGCCTACACGGATCTGGCCACCTGCCCCCTGCCGCCGGCCGGGAACCGGCTGCCCGTCGCCGTCGAAGCAGGGGAGAAGATCCCGTTCGAGCGCGGCGGCGGCCGGTAGCGTCCCGCAGCCGGGTGGTGGTCCCGACGGGACCGTCATCCGGCCCGCGTCCGGGGTCATTCGAACGCGGCGGCGGCCTCCCGGAGTGCCTGCGCGACCGTCTCCGGGTCGTACGGGGCGGGTTCGCCGGGCACGTAGGTCACGGAGCGCAGTGCGCCGGTGTAGCGGAAGCTGCGGTGGCGTTCGAAGACCGGCCAGGAGACGGGGGACTTGCGGTCGATGCCGACGCTGATGCCCTGGAAGGGCGCCATGCCGATGAGCTGGTGGACTGCGGGGAGTCGGCCGGTCTCGGTGCCGTCGACCAGCAGGCGGAAGTCCCACTTGAGGTCGGCGACCGCGGACGCCTCCACGGTGAGGGTGTGCGGGCCGGGTCCGAGCAGTCCGCCGTCCGCCTCGTGGAGTTCGCCGTACTCGTTGTAGGTGAAGCGGAGTCGGCCGTCCTCGACGTAGAGGCTGTACCCGCCGCCCTGGTCGCCGTGCGACACCAGGACGCCCTGGTCGGCCGCGCCGTGGTCGGCGAGGTCGACCACGATGTCGAAGGAGCGGAACGAGATCAGCCGGGAGGAGCGGTAGCGCTCCAGCTCCGGTGTGCCGGCGAGCAGGGTCAGCGGTCGGCGCAGCCGGGTCTCCCCCGGATCGCGCAGGGCGAGCGCCCCGCTGCCGTCGGCGAGCGGGAAGACCCCGTTGCGCCAGGCCGCGTTCTCCCAGGCCTCGGACAGCTCCTTGACGATCTCCGGGTGTTCGTCCGACAGGTCCACGATCTCGGTGGGATCGGTGCGCAGGTCGTAGAGCGCCCATTCGCCGTCGTCGTAGGGAGTGCCGGGGCGGTGCAGGGTGACCAGCTTCCAGCCGGCGCGGTAGTAGCTGCGGTTGCCGGTCATCTCGCAGTACTGCTCCGGATGGGTGCTGTCGGCCCCGGGATCGCGCAGCACGGCGGCGAAGCTGGTGCCGTCCAGCTCCTGGACGGGGTTCCCGGCCCGGTTCCCGGGCCGCTCGACACCGGCCAGTTCGAGCAGGGTGGGGAGGACGTCGGTGACGTACTGGTACTGCCCGCGCACTCCGCCGTCGTCCGCCGCGCGCGGCAGGCCGGCGGGCCAGGAGAGGACGAACGGCACGCGCACGCCGCCCGCGTAGGTCTGGCCCTTGTAGAAGCGGAAGGGGGTGTTGGAGGCCATGCCCCAGCCGCGCGGGTAGTGGACCAGGCTCTGCGGTCCGCCGATGAGGTCGATCTCCCGTTCGACGTCCGGGTTCCAGTCCTCGGGCAGGTCGGGGTGGTGGACGAAGCGGCTGAAGTAGCTGCGGGTGCCCTCCGGGCCGCCTTCGCCGGTGCCGCCGTTGTCGGAAGTGAACAGGATGATGGTGTTGTCGAGTTCGCCGAGAGCGGCGAGGGTGTCGGTGAGCCTGCCGAGGTTCTGGTCGACGTTGTCGACCATCGCCGCGTAGACCTCCATGTAGCGGGCGTACAACTTCTGCTGTGCGTCGGTGAGTTCGTCCCAGGGCCCGACATCGTGCCCGGCCTCCGAGTTGCGGTCGGGCAGCCGGGTCCCCTCGGGGAAGTGGCCGCTCGCGAGCTGGCGGGCGAAACGGGCCGCGCGCAGCTCGTCCCAGCCGCCGTCGTAGCGGCCCCTGTGCCGGGCGAGGTCCTCGGGCTTGGCCTGGAGCGGACCGTGTACCGCGTTGTGGGCGAGGTAGAGGAAGAAGGGCTTGTCGGCGTCGTGGGCGCGCAGCGACTTGACCATGGCGATCGCCTGGTCGGTGATGTCGTCCGTGTAGTAGTAGCCGTCGGGGAGTTCGTCGATGTCCAGAGGGCTGTTGTCGCGCACCAGTTGGTGCGGGTGGAAGAGGCTGGTCAGACCCTCCAGCACGCCGTAGTACTGGTCGAACCCCTTCTGCAGGGGCCAGTTGGAGCGGTCGTCCGCGGCGTTGGACGCCGAGTCGCGGGTGAGGTGCCACTTGCCGACGGCGTAGGTGGCGTAGCCGTTGTCGTGCAGCAGCTCGGCGAGGGTCGGGATGTCGCCGGCCACTTCCATGCCGTAGCCGGGGAAGCCGGGGTCGGCGTTGGCGACGAAGGAGTAGCCGACGCGGTGCGGGTTGAGGCCGGTCAGCAGTGCGGCGCGGGCGGGGGAGCAGAGCGGCATGGTGTGGTAGTTGGCCAGCCGTACACCGTCGGCGGCGAGGCGGTCCAGCGTCGGGGTGGGGATCTCGGAGCCGAACGGACCGATGTCGCTGTACCCCATGTCGTCGATCAGGACGACCACGATGTTGGGTGCGCCCTCCCGCGCCCGGGTCCTGGCAGGCCAGGCCGGAGCGGACTCGCGGAAGGTCCGGCCGATGGTGCCGGTGAAGTCCGCGTACGGGTCGCGGCGGCTGCTCATGATGTGCTCCGGGCGGTGGGTCGGGGGACGGCGGAGAGGAGCTCCGCAGTGCGGGACGGCTGGGACCGGTGACGGCGATGCGGTGGCAGACCCGCCGGAGCACGGCACGTCGAGGGCGCAGACCCCGATGCGTGGCAGACGGGACGGACGGCTCCGGGGCCGGAGCCCTTGCGACGTCAGGGGGCGCAGACCCGGGCGCGGCAACAGAGCGGACAGCGGACACGGTTCACGGCGGTCGTCGTCCCTCCTTCCGGTTGCGGGTGGGTGCCGGACCATCGTGGGGAAGGTCCCCGGGCGCTGTCAATCGACATCTCGCCTGGTGGGAACGGGTGTTGCGGCCGTGTGACGCCGCGTTGCCGCCCGTGCCGGTCGGATGCCGGACGTGTTCTTCGGCGGCTTCGGGGGCACGCCGTCCTCAGGGCGGCCGGTGGCACCGGGCCGGGAGCACGCGGTATCCCGCGCTCCACCCATGTGGACGGCGTCCGCTTCGAAGAGGTCTCGGTCGGCTACCCGCGCGAGTGGAGACCGCGCGGGGGACCCGGCGGACTGCGCAGGGTCTTCCCGCCTGGTCGGCGCCGTGGGTGCATGGGCCTTCGAGCACGGTGACGAGGTCATGGCCGCCCAGGAAGCAGCATGCACGTCCACCCCTCGGCCGTCGGGGTGCCGGACCCGGCACACCGACGACTCGGCAGGGTGGGTCAGCGCGCGGTGAAGCGGCCCGTACCGGTGATCCGGTGGAGGAAACGGCGGGTCCGCTCCTGCTGCGGGTCGCCGAGCACCTGCTCGGGGGTGCCCCGTTCGAGGACCGTCCCGGCGTCCAGGAAGCAGACCTGGTCGGCGACTTCGCGTGCGAAGTCCATCTCGTGCGTCGAGACGACCATCGTCATGCCCTGCTCCTTGAGGTCCCGGACCACCGCGAGCACCTCGCCGACCAGTTCGGGGTCGAGGGCGGCCGTGATCTCGTCGAGGAGCAGCAGTCGCGGGTCGGTCGCCAGTGCCCGTGCGATGGCGACCCGCTGCTGCTGGCCGCCGGAGAGCCGGTCGGGGTAGTCGCCGGCCCGGTCCGCAAGGCCCAGCCGGTGCAGCAGCTCGCGGGCCCGCGTCTCGGCGTCGGAGCGGGAGAGGCGGTGCACCCGCCGGGGTGCCAGGGTGATGTTCTCCAGCACCGTCATGTGCGGGAAGAGGTTGTACTGCTGGAAGACCACCCCGATGCGCCGCCTGACGGCGTCCTGATCCGTCTCCGGGTCGGTGATCTCCTCGCCGTCGAGCAGGACCGCGCCGTCGTCGACCTCCTCCAGCAGGTTGGCGCAGCGCAGCAGCGTGGACTTGCCGGAGCCCGAGGCGCCGATCAGCACGGTCACCGAGTGGGCCGGCACCACCAGGTCGACGCTGTGCAGCACCACGTGCGGGCCGTAGGCCTTGCGGACCTCCTGCAGCTCCAGCACGGGTCGGGCCCGGTCGAGCGGCGTCACACCGCACCTCCCTGGTGCCGGCGGCCCTCGGCCCGGGCGGTCACCCAGTCCGTGAACCGCGTGAGCGGAACGGTCAGCACGATGAACACCAGCGCGGCCACCAGGTACGGCGTGTAGTTGAAGGTCTGCGCCGTGATGATCTTCGCGGCGTAGACCGCGTCGATGACGCCGCCGATCGACACCAGTCCGGTGTCCTTCTGGAGGGAGACCAGGTTGTTGAGCAGGGGCGGTACGACGCGCCGCACCGCCTGCGGCAGGACGACGTACCGCATGGCCTGGGCGTGCGTCAGGCCGAGGGAGCGGGCGGCGGACCGTTGGCCGGGGTGGACGGACTGGATGCCGGCGCGGAAGACCTCCGAGACGTAGGCCGAGTACGTGAGGACCAGTGCCGCCCCGCCGAGCAGCAGCGGGTCCGTGGTGACGCCGGTCAGACGCAGCGCCGGCACTCCGGTGATCATGATGAGCAGGCAGATGATCATCGGCAGACCGAGGAAGAAGTCGACGTACGCCGTCGCCAGCAGTCGGACGGGCAGGAACGCCGGTCCCCGCAGGGTCCGCAGCAGCGCCAGGACCAGGCCGAACACCAGGATGAGCGAGCCGCAGACCGTCATGAGCTGAAGGTTGGTCCACAGGCCGTCCAGCACCCGGGGAAGTGCCTGCCGGGCGTAGTCGGCGTTCAGGAAGGTCTCTCGGAAGCGCGGCCAGCCGGGCGACCCGACGACCGCCAGGTAGAGGGCGGTGCCCGCGATCGCGGTGCTGGCCGCGGCCACCAGCCCGGCGCGTCGGGCCCTGCGCCGGCGGTGTGCCTCGCGGGCGAGCCGCCGGGCTGAG
>NZ_JBEYFP010000346.1:0-6309 GCF_040634455.1 Kitasatospora sp. NPDC007106 | reverse complement strand
CCTCCGGCGGCTCGGGCGGCGCACGGCGCGGGAAGCCCCGCGGCCGCTGACGGCACGGGCCGGCCGCCCGATGGTGCGTGGTGGGGGAACGGGCGCCTCCCGGTCGGGGTGCGGGTGTGACGGGTGACGGGTGCGGGTGGTGGGGGCCCGCGGCCCGCCGGGCGTGGGGGAGACCGGCGGGCGGGCGGCCGGCAGGGGTGGTGCCGGTCGCTGAGGACAATGCCGTGGCGGCAAAGGGCGGGTCAAGGTGTTCGCCGGGGAAATCTGAAAGTTTCTGCAAGACATTTCTTCCTGAATCGGGTCAGAGACCGTTCTGGCTCGATTCAGAAATCCGACGGCAGGTCAGAACGGTTGCGCCGTGCGTCCGGACCGCTGCGGTGAGGGTTTACAGAGGGGTTGCCGCTCGGTAATCTCCTGATGCTTCTTGCAGTGAATTGCGCAAGGAGCGGCGGCCACGGTGGAGCGGCCGCCCACCGCGGCCTCCCGCCCGGGGAGCCGGCGCATCCGCCGGCTCGGGGAGCCGCACGCAGACGCCCGGCCGCCGGCCCCCTGCCCGCGCCGCCGCACCGTCCCGCACGACCCCGCACCACCCACCCACCTGTTCCTGCCGCTCCGGCAGCCCCGTGTCTCCGTCCCCCACGCTGCTCCCGTGTCCCCGGGTGCGGTGGAGCCGGGTTCCCCCCTGCCTGCGGCACTACCCGAGGGGTTCACTGTGACATCGCGATCACGCCACCGGCGGCGGCCCACGGCCGTCGCCCTGACCGCGGCGGCCGGTCTCTCGGCCACACTGCTGTCCACGGCGCCACTGGGCGGCGCGGCGAACGCGGCCACCACCGGGGCCACGGCCTCCAACACGGCGACCGTCTTCTACTACACCAAGACCCGCAACTGGTCGGCGTACAACCTGCACTGGGCCCCGGACGGCGGCAGCTGGACAACCGTGCCGGGCGTCGCCATGGAGGCGGCCTGCACCGACTGGGTCAAGAAGACGGTCGACCTCGGCTCCGCCACCGGGCTGCAGGCCACCTTCAACAACGGCTCCGGCACCTGGGACAACAACGGCGGCCGCAACTACGCCCTGGGCACCGGCTCGATCACCGTCAAGGACGGCGTGATCGCCCACAGCGACCCGTGCGCGGGCGGCGGCACCGACCCCTCGCCCGGTCCGTCCCCCACCGGCACCACCTCGACGGTCTACTACTCCACCGCGGTGGTCGGCTGGAGCACCGTCAACCTGCACTACGCACCGGCCGGCGGCGCCTGGACGACCGTGCCCGGCATCGGCATGGACGCCGCCTGCACCGGCTGGTTCAAGAAGACGGTCTCGCTGGGCTCCGCCTCGACGATGGCCGCGACCTTCAACAACGGCAACGGCACCTGGGACAACAACAACGGCGCCAACTACGTCGTCCCGTCCGGCACGGTGACGGTGCAGAACGGCAAGGTCACCGCGAACGCCGCCGACCCGTGCGCCGCCGTGGTGCCGGACACCACGGCGCCGACCGTGCCGGGCAACGTCGCGGCCACCGCCACCAACACCTCGATCGTCCTCACCTGGGACCCGTCCACCGACGACAAGGCGGTGACGGGCTACCAGGTCACCCGCACCGGAGGCACCCAGGGCACCGTCGTGGTGAACACCGGCTCCACGGTGTACTCGGACACCGGCCTGGACGCCAACACCGTCTACACCTACACCGTCAAGGCGCAGGACGCGGCCGGGAACGTCTCCGCGGCCTCCGCTGCGGCCGTGGCCACCACCGGTACCGCCCCGCCGCAGCCCGCCAACGGCGAGATGATCGGCACCGACCCGCGCAAGGACCCGATCTACTTCGTCCTCACCGCGCGCTTCAACGACGGCGACAGCAGCAACAACCGCGGCGGCAGCCAGGACGTGAAGTCCGGCAACGCGGCCAACAACGACCCGATGTTCCGCGGCGACTTCAAGGGCCTCGTCCAGAAGCTCGACTACGTCAAGGGCCTCGGCTTCTCGGCGATCTGGATCACCCCGGTCGTCCTCAACCGCTCCGACTACGACTACCACGGCTACCACGGCTGGGACTTCTACAAGGTCGACCCGCGTCTGGAGTCCGCCGGCGCCTCGTACCAGGACCTGATCAACGCCGCGCACGCCAAGGGCATCAAGATCTACCAGGACGTGGTCTACAACCACAGCTCCCGGTGGGGCGCCAAGGGCCTGTTCGTGCCGGCCGTGTACGGCGTCCGGGACTCCCAGTGGTCCTGGTACTACGACGAGAAGCAGACCGGCTTCGAGTACGACGGCCTGACGATCGACCCGAAGACCGGCAAGTCCTGGTACAACGGCGACCTGTGGTCGACCGAGCAGCCCGCCGGCTCCACCTGCGTCGGCTGGGGCACGCCCACCCAGTACAAGAGCGCCGAGGGCTACACCATCTACAACTGCCAGTGGCCGTCGCCGACTTCGGGGATGTTCCCGTCGAAGTACTACCACCAGTGCTGGATCGGCAACTGGGAGGGCGAGGACTCGCGCTCCTGCTGGCTGCACGAGGACCTCGCGGACTTCAACACCGAGAGCCCCGAGGTGCAGAACTACCTGATCGGCGCCTACGACAAGTACATCGACATGGGCGTGGACGGCTTCCGGGTCGACACCGCCGTGCACGTGCCGCGGGTCACCTGGAACCGCCGCTTCCTGCCCGCGATCCAGCAGCGGGTCACCCAGGACTGGGGCCCGGCGAAGGCGCAGAACTTCTTCGTCTTCGGCGAGGTCGGCGCGTTCGTCAACGACAAGTGGAACCGCGGCTCGGTGAATCACTCCGCCCAGTTCTTCACCTGGAAGGAGCGCAAGGACTACACCGCCGACGACGTGCAGGCCGCCCTCGACCAGTACAACTACGAGGAGCAGCTCGGCACCGGCAACCAGCCCACCTCCACCAACGCCTTCCTCAACGGCAACGCGTACCACACCCCGGACCGCTCGCAGTTCTCCGGCATGAACGTCATCGACATGCGGATGCACATGAACTTCGGGGACGCCCGCAACGCCTACTACAACGGCAAGGACTCGGACGACAGCTACAACGACGCCACCTACAACGTGGTGTACGTGGACAGCCACGACTTCGGCCCGAACAAGTCCAGCACCCGGTACGCGGGCGGCACCGACGCCTGGGCCGAGAACATGGCCCTGATGTGGACCTTCCGCGGCATCCCGACGCTGTACTACGGCTCGGAGATCGAGTTCCAGGCCGGCAAGCAGATCGACTGCGGCCCCTCCTGCCCGCTCGCCACCACCGGCCGCGCCTACTACGGCGACAAGATCGCCGGCACGGTCACGGCGAGCGACTACTCGGTGGTCTCCGGCGCCACCGGTGCCGTCGCCACCACCCTGCAGCAGCCGCTGGTCAAGCAGCTGCAGCGGCTCAACCAGATCCGCCGGGCGATCCCCGCCCTGCAGACGGGCCAGTACTCCACCGACGGCATCAGCGGCGGCGGCATGAACTTCAAGCGCCGCTACACCGACACCGCCACCGGCGTGGACAGCTTCGCCCTGGTCGCCGTCACCGACGGCGCCACCTACGGCGGGATCCCCAACGGCACCTACAAGGACGCCGTCACCGGTGACGTGAAGACCGTCACCAACGGCACCCTGACGGTCGCCGCGCCCGGCAAGGGCAACCTGCGGGTCTACGTGCTCGACCTCGGCGGCAAGAACGCCGCCCCGGGCAAGATCGGCACCGACGGCCCGTACCTGAAGTAGCACACCCGGAACGCCGGCGGGCGGGGCCCTCCCCGTCCGCCGGCACCCGCGGGGGCGGACCGGACGGCGCGGCCCGACCGGACGGCGGGGCACGGGCGGACACGGGGGAGAGAGGGAGAGGGCACCACCATGCCCGGAGGGAGAACCGGCGGCGGACGGGGCAAACCGACCGCCGGGGACGTGGCGGCCGCGGCGGGATACTCCCGCACCGCGGTCTCCTTCGCGTTCAACAGCCCGGACCAGCTGTCCCGGGCGACCCGCGAGCGCATCCTCGCCGTCGCCGAGGAACTCGGCTACCGGCCCAGCCCGCTCGCCCGGATGCTGCGCGCCGGGCAGACCCGCGCCCTCGGCGTGCTGCTGCCGCAGGGCCTCGCGGCGATCCTGCGCAACCCCTACTACACCGAATTCCTGCGCGGCGTCGGCGAGGTGTGCGACCGCGAGGGGTACACCCTGCTGCTCACCCCGCCGCTGCGGGAATCCATGCTCGAAGCGATCCCGTACGCCGCCGTGGACGGCTTCGTGGTCTGCGGACTGGAGACCGACCGCGGCGAGGTCGCCGAACTCGCCCGCCACCAGACCCCGGTGGTGCTGGTCGACGGCGACCCGCAGTCCGACGCACCCGGCGTGGACGTCGACGACCGGCGCGGTACCCGGGAGGCCGTCCGCCACCTGGTCGGGCTCGGCCACCGCCGGATCGCCGTGCTCTCCTTCGACCCCGGGCCGGACGCCGCCGTCCGCGGCTACCGCGGCCCGCTCGCCCGCCGCCTCGCCGGCCTCGCCGACGGGCTCGCCGAGGCGGGCCGCACCATGGCGGACGTCGAGCTGGCCGAGGTGCCGATCAGCCGCGCCGACGGCGAACGCACCGTCCGGCGGTGGATGGCCGGGCCCGAGCCGCCGACCGCGATCCTGGCGCTCTCCGACATCCTGGCCTTCGGCGCCCTGGAGGCGCTGCGCGACCTCGGCGTGGACGTACCCGGCGAGGTGTCGGTGGTGGGCTTCGACGACCTCGCCGAGGCCGCCCGGACGAGGCCCGCCCTGACCACCGTCCGGCAGGACACCGAGGCCAAGGGCCGGACGGCCGCCGGGGCGCTGCTCGCGGCGATCCGCGGCGAGCAGCAGCCGGTGCGCCGGCTGCTGCCCACCCGGCTGGTCGTCCGGGCCTCGACCGCGCCGCCCCCGCCGCCCGGACGGCGGGCCGAGGCAGCGGCGCGGAACCGCGGTGACGGCCCGTCGGACGAGCCTTAGGGCGTGTCTTCAGAGGTGCACCCCAGCGCCCCCGGGGTGCACCCTCGTACGCCTTTGAAGACACGTGCCCGGGTGCGCGGGGGACGGCGGCTCCTAGTCGTTGCCCGGCCAGCCGTCGAGCATCCGGTGCACCGTCACCCCGGGCCGTTCGGCCAGGCTGCGGTTCGACGGGGCGGCCGGGGCGGCGGGCTGCGCGGCGACGGCGGCCTGCAGGATGTCGGTGATCTCGGCGACCTTCGCGTCGACGGTGGCCTTCAGCTGCGCCGGGTCCTGGGTCCGTGCGGCCGAGCGCACGGCCTTCTCGACCGCCGCCAGTTTGCGCAGCGCGTCCTGGCCGAGCCGGACGGGCTGCGGGGTGTTGATGACGAACTGGTAGGCGCCGGCCACGGCCTGGCAGCCGGCGCAGTGCACGGTGGTCGCCTTGCTGTTGTTGTCGGCGTCGACGTGCACGTCGCTGCCGCCGGTGGTGACGATCTGGAAGGAGAGGGCGACGGCGCGGCAGTGCTGCCCCTCGCTGCAGTACCGGGCGGTGGCGAGCGCCCGGTTGTCGACGTCGACCCCGACCGTCCGGCCGAACTGGCGGATCTCGAAGGCGACCTCGGTGTCGCGGGTGTGCACCGGGCTCGCAATGCTGACGGCGTGGGTCCGCTCGTAGCGGACCTGGCTGGCGTCCGCGGTGGCGGCGGCCGGTCCGACCAGCAGGACGGCGGCGGCCACCGCGGGCACGAGCGGCCCCGAGCGGAGGAGGCGGCCGAGCCGGCGGGTCGGGGTGCTGCGGTGCGATCGGTTCACGAGGTGCTCCAGGCGGTTCGAGGGGTGGCTCAGGGGGCGGGGGAGGAAGCGGGCGACGAGACGGGCGAGGAGGCAGGGCCGGCGGTCGCCGAGGCTTCGCCGGATGCCGGTCCGTCGGCCGGGGCCGACGGGGTCGGCGAGGGGGCCGGGGCCGTGCTGGCCGCCGCGGTGGCCGTGCCGCGCGGTGCGGCGGCCGGCGCGGTGGCGGCGGGGGTGGTCCGGCCGGCCCGAGGCCGGGCGGGTGCCGGACTCGGCCGGCCGCGATTCGGGGCGGCGGCCGTGGAGCCGTCCGTCGTCGAGGAGGCGGCGGGGGACGGGCGGGCGAGTGCCGCGGAGGGGGTGACCGAGAGTTCGGTCCGGAGCGCCGGGCCGGGGGCCGGTGCCCGGGCGGGCGGCGGCCGCGGGGCGAGCGGGGCCGGTGCGGCCCGGTGCCCCCAGGCGAGGGCGAGGGCCGCGCCGGTGCAGGCCGCGGCCGTCAGCAGCAGCACCGCCCGGCCCCGCGGGGTGAAGCGGGCGCGGGCGGCGGCGCG
>NZ_JBEYFP010000345.1:0-6309 GCF_040634455.1 Kitasatospora sp. NPDC007106 | reverse complement strand
ATACGGCCCGGACAGACTCTCCCGACCGGCGCGCCCACCACCACCCGCAGGCGCGTTGCACGGGAAGGTTCCGCATGCTGCTCGCTGACTCCACGGCCGGCCTCGACACCGGCGACACCGCCTGGCTGCTCGCCAGCACGGCGCTCGTCCTGCTGATGACCCCCGGGCTCGCGCTGTTCTACGGCGGCATGGTCCGCACCAAGAGCGTGCTCAACATGATCATGATGAGCTTCGTGTCGATCGCGGTCGTCACCGTGGTCTGGCTGGTGGCCGGCTACTCGCTCGCCTTCGGCCCGGACGCCGGCGGCTGGGGCGTCATCGGCACCCTCGACCACCTCGGCATGGCCGGCATCACCCCGGCGAGCCTGACCGGCCACGTGCCGACCCTGCTCTTCGCGACCTTCCAGCTCACCTTCGCGATCGTCACCGCCGCGCTGATCAGCGGCGCGATCGCCGACCGCGCCCGGTTCGGCTCGTGGGTGGCCTTCACCGCGGCCTGGACCCTGCTGGTCTACGTGCCGGTCGCGCACTGGGTGTTCTCGCCCGACGGCTGGGTGCTGTCGAAGCTCGGCGCCCTGGACTACGCGGGCGGCACGGTGGTCGAGGTCAACTCCGGCGCCAGCGGCCTGGCCCTCGCCCTGCTGCTCGGCCCGCGCCTCGGATTCCGCAAGGAGGCCATGCGGCCGCACAACCTGCCGCTGGTGGTGCTCGGCGCCGGCCTGCTCTGGTTCGGCTGGTTCGGCTTCAACGCGGGCTCCGCGCTCGGCGCCAACGGCACCGCCGCCGCCGTCCTGCTCAACACCCAGGCGGCCGGCTGCACCGGCCTGCTGGGCTGGCTGCTGGTGGAGAAGCGCCGCGACGGCCACGCCACCACGCTCGGCGCGGCCTCCGGCGCGGTGGCCGGCCTGGTCGCGATCACCCCCTCCTGCGGCAGCGTCGACCTGCTCGGCGCGCTGGCGGTCGGCCTCGCCGCCGGCGTGGTCTGCTCCTACGCGGTCAGCTGGAAGTTCCGCTTCGGCTACGACGACTCGCTGGACGTGGTGGGCGTCCACCTGGTCGCCGGCGTGATCGGCACCGTGCTGATCGGCGTCTTCGCCTCCGCCGTGATGACCGGCGGCCCGGTCGGCCTGCTGCACGGCGGCTTCACCCTGATCGGCAAGCAGCTGCTGGCGGTGGCGGTGGTCGGGGGGTACGCCTTCGGCGCCACCTACGGCATCGGCAAGGCGATCGACCGGCTGATGGGCTTCCGGGCCCCGGCCGAGCACGAACTGACCGGCCTGGACCTCGCCGTGCACGCCGAGAGCGCGTACGATCACGGCGTCCTGGGCCACGGCACGACGGCCCACGCCACCGTGCTGGCACAGCACCCGTCCGACAAGGCCGCCACCGCATGAAGCTGATCACCGCCGTCGTCAAGCCCTTCAAGCTGGACGAGGTCAAGACCGCGCTGCAGGAGCGCGGGGTGCACGGGCTCACGGTCACCGAAGCGAGCGGCTACGGGCGCCAGCACGGCCACACCGAGGTGTACCGCGGCGCCGAGTACCGGATCGACCTGGTGCCCAAGGTGCGGATCGAGGTCGTCGTCGAGGACGAGGACGCCGAGGACGTGATGGACACCATCGTCGCCGCCGCCCGCACCGGGAAGATCGGCGACGGCAAGGTCTGGTGCGTGCCGGTGGACGGGATCGTCCGCGTCCGCACCGGCGAGCGCGGGCCGGACGCGGTCTGACCCCGCCCGGCCGGGCGCTCAGCGCTGCACGGCGGAGGCCCGGGTGGCGCCGTCCCTGGCGGTGTCGACCGGGACGCGCAGGGTCCACAGCGGGGACTTGGCGACGTCGATCCAGAACTTCGGCGTCTTCGGCGGTTCCTGGCGGGTGCGGGTGACGGGATTCTCGCTGTTGGCTGCGTTGAGCTGCCCGCTGTAGACGGCCATCTCGACCGCCGAGCCGTCCTTGCGCCTGACCTGGATCCGGTAGCTCTCGGAGAGGGTGTTGCCGGGGACGGAGTCCACGTACAGGTGCTCCCCGACGGGCAGGTCGATGCAGGCGCGGGCCTGCGGGCTGTCGCCCTGGGGGCAGACGTCCTTCACCCAGTCCTTCCTGAGTTCCACGGTGACGGTGCTGGGCAGGTGGTCGCCGAAGTCCACGTCGACCCGCATCATGGCGGACTCGTCCGGGTGGCCGCTGCCGGCGAACGAGGTGAACCGGGTCGAGTCGGGCAGCAGTTCGGCGAGGATGCCGAGCAGCCCGGCCCCGCTGGTGGCGACCTTGCCGTTCACCGGGGGGTCGGTCGGGCCGAGGACGGGCACGGCCGAGGCGCTGGGCGTGTTCGTCGCGGGTGCCTGGCTGCGGCCGGAGCCGTCGGGGCCGAACGCGGCCACCCCGCCGGTGAGCAGGGCCACGGCGGCGACCGCGCCGAGCGCCCGGGTGATCCGCCGGCGGCGGCGCAGCTTGCGGCCGCGGCTCGTGGCCTCGGCGACGATGGTCTGGACGGGAACGTGGATCCGGTCGGCGCCCGCGCCGAGCAGCCTGCTGAGGTCGTCTTCGATGTCCATGGTGCGCACTCCGGGAGCAGTGAAGGGGCGGGGAGGGATCAGAGCCGGAAGAGGAGTTCGCGGTCCTCGCCGAGGATCTCCCGTAGTCGGGCCAGGGAGCGGGTGTTGAGGCTCTTCACCGCTCCGGCGGAGATGCCCATCATGTCGGCGACCGCCTCGATGCTGTGGTCCTCCAGGTACCGCAGGACCACCACCGCCCGGTTGCGGGGCGGGAGTTGGCCGAGTGCGGCGGCGAGGGTGAGCTTCAGGTCGCTGCCGTGGCCGGCCGGCTGCGGATTGTCGGGCATCTCGGCGAGCACGACCTCGGTGGAGCGCTTGAGGCGGCGTTGCGAGAGGTAGGTGCGCAGCAGGACGGTGCGGGCGTAGGCGTCGAGCCCGGGTTCGTCCTGCCGTCGGCGCAGCCGTGGCCAGACGGCGAACATCTTGGCCAGCGTCGTCTGGACGAGGTCCTGCGCCTGGTGCCAGTCCCCGCACATGAGGTACGCGACCTGGAAGAGCCTGCGCGTGCGGGAGCTCGCGAACTCCTCGAAGTCGAGTGCTCTCTCCATGCCGTCGTCCCCCGGTGCGTTCGATTGTCGGTGTGGTTGGCGTCCCCCTCTTAGATGCGGCGGGTCGGGTGTGAGGTATCACAGGAGTTCGCGGATGTTACCGGTGAGTCCGATTCGTTGCCTTCCACTCCCTTGACGCTCCGTTCACACCGGTCGTAACTTCGGTGCGTTGCAAGTTTCCTGCAAGTTTCAATGGTCTTGCAGAAACTCGCACAGTCGGTTCCGCGCAGACGGCGTATCGCGGTCGCGCCCCCACCCTCCGCACCACTCCTGCGCCACCGCCCGCCACACCCCCTGCGTCGCGGGCGGCCAGGCTCACCCCCACCCAGCCCCAGGAGACACCGTGGTCACCACCGTCAGCGCGGGCCGCAGAGGCCGCGCGATCGGCGCACTCACCGCGTCCGCCGCCCTGGCCCTCTCGATCGGTGCCGGTCTCTCGATCGCCCCCACCGCCGAGGCCACCCCGCCCAGCACCAAGGACGTCACCGCCACCCTCTTCGAGTGGAAGTTCGACTCCGTCGCCAAGGCCTGCACCGACACGCTCGGCCCCAAGGGCTACGGCTTCGTCGAGGTCTCACCGCCCCAGGAGCACATCCAGGGCGCCCAGTGGTGGACGTCGTACCAGCCGGTCAGCTACAAGATCGCCGGACGGCTCGGCGACCGCACCGCCTTCCAGTCCATGGTGAGCACCTGCCACGCGGCGGGCGTCAAGGTCATCGCCGACTCGGTGGTCAACCACATGTCGGCCGGCTCCGGGACGGGCACCGGCGGCACCGTCTACACCAAGTACAACTACCCGGGCTACTACCAGGACCAGGACTTCCACTCCTGCCGTCAGGCGATCAGCAACTACGGCGACCGCTCCAACGTGCAGAACTGCGAACTGGTCAACCTCTCCGACCTGGACACCGGCTCCAGCTACGTCCAGCAGACCATCGCCAACTACCTGAGCGACCTGCTCACCCTCGGCGTGGACGGCTTCCGGATCGACGCCGCCAAGCACATCGCCGCCTCCGACCTGTCCGCCGTCAAGGCGAAGATGAGCAACCCGAACGCCTACTGGGTGACCGAGGTCATCTACGGCGCCGGCGAGCCGATCCAGCCGTCCGAGTACACCGGCCTCGGCGACGTCGACGAGTTCCGCTCCGGCACCTGGCTGAAGAGCGCCTTCAACGGCGGGAAGATCTCCGACCTGTCCACCTGGGGCAACGGCCTGCTCGCGAGCAACCAGGCCCGCACCTTCGTCGACAACTGGGACACCGAGCGCAACGGCTCGACCCTCAACTACAAGTACGGCTCCGCCTACACGCTGGCCAACGTCTTCATGCTGGCCCACCCGTACGGCTCGCCGAACGTCTACTCCGGCTACGCCTTCACCAACAACGACGACGGCCCGCCGAACGGCGGCACCGTGAACGCCTGCTACAGCGACGGCTGGAACTGCACCCACGCCTGGCGCCAGGTCGCCAACATGGTCGGCTTCCGCAACGCCGTCTCCGGCACCGCGATGACCAACTGGTGGTCCAACGGCAACAACGCCGTCGCGTTCGGCCGCGGCAGCAAGGGCTTCGTCGCGATCAACCGCGAGTCCTCCTCGATCACCCAGACCTTCCAGACCTCGCTGCCCGCCGGCACCTACTGCGACGTCCAGCACGGCGACCCGGTCTCCGGCGGCTGCACCGGCACCAGCTACACCGTCGGCTCCGACGGGAAGTTCACCGCCACCGTCGGTGCCGGCGACGCCGTCGCCATCTACGTCGGCGCGGGCGGCCAGCCCACCTCCACCCCGACCGCCACGCCCACCGGCGGCAACAGCGCGACCGTCTTCTACTCCACCGACAAGAACTGGTCGGCCTACTACCTGCACTACGCGCCCACCGGCGGCACCTGGACGACCACTCCCGGCGTCGCGATGACCGCGGCCTGCACCGGCTGGGTCAAGTACACCGCCGACCTCGGCAGCGCCGCCGGCCTCGCTGCCACCTTCAACAACGGCTCCGGCACCTGGGACAACAACAACAGCGCCAACTACGCGCTCGGCACCGGCAACGTGACTGTCAAGGACGGCGTGGTCGGCAGCGGCGACCCGTGCGCCACCAGCACCCCGACGGCCACCCCGACCAGCACCCCGACCTCCTCCACCACCGGGGCCTCGTTCGCGGTCAACGCCACCACCGTGACCGGCCAGAACATCTACGTGGTCGGCAACAACACGGCCCTCGGCAACTGGAACACCGGCTCCGCCCTGCTGCTCTCCTCGGCGAGCTACCCGGTCTGGAAGCTGGACGTCGCGATGGCCGCCGGCACCGCCTTCGAGTACAAGTACATCCGCAAGGACGCGAGCGGGAACGTCACCTGGGAGAGCGGCGCGAACCGGACGGCCACCGTCCCGGCGAGCGGCCTCGTCACCCTGAACGACACCTTCCGCAGCTGACACCCGTCCCGACCCGACGGCCCCACCCGGACGGCCGCCGCACCCCCGTGGTGCGGCGGCCGTCACGGTTGCCGCGGCGAAACCCCCCGAAGGAGTGGAGTGCGGGCCGTCCCGTCGCCCCGCTCGGCGCCCGGCTGCCAGCATCGCCGGCGTGACCACAACCCCCACCACCTTCGCGATCCTGGACCTCGAACTCCGCGGCGGCCGCTGGGACGGCCATCTGAAGCGCGTCCACGCGTTCGCGCCCCCGCCCTCCCTCCGCATGGTCCTGCGCGCCGACCTCCCCGCCACCGAGGCCGGCGAGTACTGGCCCACCACCAGCGTCTACCGGCTCGACCCCGACGGCCCGGTACCGTGCTACCGGCACTCGCACGACGAGTGACCACGGCCCCGACCGGACCGGCAGCGAGGACGCCCGTGAGTACGGCCCCCACCCCTCCGACCGGCGAACAGCTCGACGCGGCCAGGGCGTTCGTCATCACCCGGCAGCGACGCAACCGGGCGGAGCCCGGCACCTGTGGGCCCGAGGTGGTGGCGGCCTTCGATGCCTGGTCCCACGTGGTGGACAGGCACATGGCGAGGGCGAAGGTGGCCGTGGACCGCGGTGAGCCGGTCGGGGCCGCAGGCGCGTGGGCCGTGGTCGTCGAGGCCCTCGCGGGCCGGGTGACGCACCCCGAATTCCCGCCGTGCCCGTACGCCGAGGCCCGTGCCGCCCGGTACGGCAGCTGACCCGGTGCTCCGTCCGACGGCGCCGGTCCCCGCCGCGGGGCGGG
>NZ_JBEYFP010000344.1:0-6320 GCF_040634455.1 Kitasatospora sp. NPDC007106 | reverse complement strand
CGGATCGCGGGGGGGCCGCCCGCCCGGCGGGCCGCGGGTGGGCCGGGCTGCCGGCGGTGGTGGGGGGGGGGTCCCCGCCCCGGGCCGCCCCGCGGGCGGTGTGCCCGCGGCGCGGCCGGTGCGGTGCCGCTCGGTGGCCGGGCTCAGCCGGTGTAGTGCGCGGCGTCGTCGCCCTCGACGATGTAGCTGGGCTCGCCGCTGACGCCGACCGGCACGTCGCCGGCGACGGTGACGCGGTGCAGGCGGCGCGGCAGGTCGTCGTAGTCGTCCGGCGCGTAGTGCTGGGTGGAGCGGTTGTCGAAGAGCACGACGTCGCCGACCGACCAGCGCCAGCGCACCACGTTCTCGGGCCGGGTGACGTACGACTGCAGGGTGCGCAGCAGGTCGTGCGAGGCGCCGGTGGGCAGGCCGAGGATGCGTTCGGCGAACCCGCCGATGAACAGGCCGCGTTCGCCGGACTCGGGGTGGACCCGGACCACGGGGTGGGCGGTGCGGTAGGTGCGGGAGGTGAAGACGGCGCGGCGCTCGGCCTCGGCGTCGTCGAGCTCCTTGCCCTGCGCGTAGTCGTAGTCGTTGGTGTGGACGGCCCAGAGCCGGTCGGCGAACTCCCGCAGCTGCTCGGGGAGGTCTCGGTAGGCGGCCTGGGCGTCGGCGATCAGGGTGTTGCCGCCGTAGGGCGGGACGACGAGGCTGCGCAGCGTGGACGCCTTGGGCGGGGTGCGGACGAAGGTGACGTCGGTGTGCCACTGGTTGGCCCGGCCGCCGTCCTCGCTGTCGACGGCGAGGACGTTGGGCTGTCCGTCGAGCGAGGGCACGGTCGGGTGGGCGGTGGTGAGCGGGCCGAAGTAGCCGGCGAAGCGGGTCTGGCCCTGGTCGTCGAGGTGCTGTCCGCGGAAGAACAGCGCCTTGTGGGCGACCAGCGCGTCGTTGAGTGCGGTGACGGTCTGCCCGTCGAGCGGCTGGGAGAGGTCGATGCCGGTGATCTCGGCGCCGATCCGGCCGCCGACCTTGTGGAGCTCGAACGCGGTCATGGGTGTGCTCCTCTTCGTGGTGCGGGTCGGGAGTTTCAGGAGGTGATGGGTGCGGTCCCGAAGGCGGGGCCGATGGCCTGCAGCGCCCCGGGGGTGCGGCCGTGGCCCCAGCCGATCCGGGCCCGGTAGCTGCCGAGCAGTCCGGCGCCGGCGAGGTCGTCCTCGTCGTGCGGGACGGGCTGCGGCCGGGTGCGCGGGTCGACGTACAGGGCGTCGACGGGGCAGTTGGCCTCGCAGTGGAAGCAGGTCTGGCAGTCGTCCTGCCGGGCGATCACGGGGATGCCGTCCGCGCCGCGGTCGAAGACGTCGGTGGGACAGACCCTGATGCACTTGTCGCAGGCGATGCAGCGGGCGGCGGAGACGAGTTCGATCACACGGGCTCCTTCACGGCGGGCTCCTTCACGGGGCGGGTCCAGACCTCGTCCAGGCCGCCGGTGGCGATCCGGTGGTGCTGGGCGGGGTCCTGGTCGGGGAAGTCGAGTCGGCGGGCCATGCCGCGGCTCTCGGTGCGGGCGAGCGCCGAGCGGTACATCCAGCGGGCGTTGGCGGCGAGCGCGGCGGCCTGCCGGGTGCGGATCGCGTCGCGGCCCTCGCCGTGCAGTCCGGCGCGCAGGAGCCGCCAGGTGTCGTCGAGCACCCGGAGCGACCCGGTGAGGGTGTCGCCCTGCCGCAGGTAGTTCTTGTCGTACGGCAGGACTTCGCCCTGGACGGCGGCGGTCACCTCGCGGTGGTCGGCGCCGCCGCTGCCGGTGGGCCGCAGCCCGGCTCCGCCCGCGGCCCGCACGGGCCGGGTGCGGGCGGCGCGGCCGAGCCCGAGGGCGTACCGGGCGGCGCCGGTACCGGCCCAGCTGCCCGAGGACATCGCCCAGGCCGCGTTGTGGCTGCCGCCGCCGGTGAAGCCGCCGCAGATCTCCTCGCGGGTGGCGGCGTCGCCGGCCGCGTACAGGCCGGGCACGGTGGTGCGGCAGTCCGCGTCCGCGATCCGGATGCCGCCGGTGCCGCGGACGGTGCCCTCGGCGAGCAGGGTGATCGCGAACCGCTGGGTGAACGGGTCGATGCCGAGCCGGTCGAAGGTGAGGAAGAAGTTCGGCTGGGCGAGCCGCATCGCCTGCCGGTCGGCCGGGTCGGCCCGGTCGAGGGTGCAGTAGACCTTGGCGTTGAGCAGTTCGCGGGCGATGACCGATCGGCCGCCCTGGCTGGCGGCGCCCTCCAGGACGCTGCCGTCCTCCCGGTGGAAGGTGGCGAAGGAGTAGAAGGCGGTCTTGGTGACGGAGGTGTGCTCGGGCGCGATGCCGTACGCGTTGGAGAACTCCATGCCGGAGAGTTCGGCGCCGACCTCGGCCGCGTAGAGGGCGCCGTCGCCGGTGTCGGTGTCGGTGCCGAGGGCCCCGCTGAGGAACGCGCAGCCGCCGGTGGCGAGGACGACCGCGCCGGCCAGCACCCGGTAGGGGTGCCCGGCCTGCCGCCGGTGGCCGGCCGCGCCGGCGACCGATCCGTCGGCGGCGGTGAGCAGTTCGGTGACCGGGCTGTGGTCGAGGATGCGCACCCCGGCTCGGCGGGTCCTGATCCGCATCCGCCGCATGTACTCCGGGCCCTGCAGTCCGTTGCGCGGCTGGCGGCCGTCGGGCGCCGTCGGGAAGGGGTATCCGCCGGTCTCCGCCAGTTCGTTGATGTTGGCGTAGGTGCGGTCGAGGACGCGGGCCATCCAGCCGCGGTCGGCGAGGTGTCCGCCGAGTCCCTCGCGGCTCGCCATGGCGGCCTCCCGGGCGGCCGGGTCGGGCTGCACGTACCAGACTCCGGTGCCGCCGGCGGCGGTCGCGCCGCTGGTGCCGCAGTAGCCCTTGTCGGCGAGGACGACGTCGGCGCCGGCCCGGGCCGCGTCGAGGGCGGCCCAGGTGGCGGCCGGGCCGCCGCCCACCACCAGGACGTCCGCGGTCAGTTCGAGGCTCTCGCCCATCCCTCAGACCCCCACCGGTGCGCGCCAGGCGGTGAAGCGGCGCTCCAGGGCGACCAGCAGCTGGTTGAAGAGCACGCCGATCACGGAGATGGTGACGATGCCCGCGTACATCTGCGGGATGGCGAAGTTGAACTGCGACGCGTTGATCAGGTAGCCGAGCCCGGCCTTGGCGCCGACCATCTCGGCGGCGACCAGGACGAGGATGGAGACCGCGCCGGCCAGCCTGATCCCGGTGAACACGGTCGGCACGGAGGCCGGCAGGATCACCTTCTGGAACAGCCGGAACGGCGAGAGGTTCAGTGAACGGGCGAGCCTCAGCAGGGTCGGGTCGACGGTGCGGACGGCGCTGATGGTGTTCAGCAGCACGGGCCAGATGCACGCGTAGAGCACGATGGAGATCTTGGAGGTCTCCCCGATCCCGAGGATCAGCACGAACACCGGCAGCAGCGCCAACGCGGCTGTGTTGCGGAAGAGTTCGAGCACCGGGCTGAGCAGGTTGGCGACCGGCCGGTACCAGCCGATCAGCAGGCCGAGCGGCACGCCGAGGGCGACGGCGAGGCCGAAGCCGCTCAGCGATCGGGTCAGACTGGCCTGGGTGTTGGTCGCGAGCTGGCCGCTGTCCAGGAGGCCGAACCAGGCGTCGACGACCTGGCTGAACGGCGGCAGGAAGGTCGGGTCGACGAGGTTCAGCCGCGGGGCGGCCTCCCACACGGCGAGCAGTGCGGCGATCGCGACGGTCTTGCCGAGGCCGGCCAGCAGCAGACGGGGCAGCCTGGAGCGGCGGCGCGCGGCACGGGCACCCTCCCGGGGCGGAACGGCCGGGGCTTCGGCGGCCGGCGCCCCGGAGTTGGGCTTGGGCTTGGGCTTGGGCTTGGTGAGGACGGGCGGGGCGGACGGGCGGACGTCGGTGCTCATGCGGCGCTGACCTCTCTCTCCAACTGCTGGGCGCGGCTGACCTCGTCGTGCAGCAGGCTCCAGATCTCGTGCCGGTAGCGGGCGAACTCCGGGCTGGAGCGCAGGTCCTGGGCGGCGCTCCGGTCGCCGAGGTCGATCGGGACGACCTGCTTGACCCGGCCCGGGCGGGAGGTGAGCACGGCCACCCGCCCGCCGAGGTAGACCGCCTCCTCGATGCCGTGGGTGATGAACAGGACGGTCTTCCCGGTCTGCTGCCAGATCCGCCGCAGCTCGTCCTGCAGCGACTCGCGGGTCTGGGCGTCGAGCGCCGCGAACGGCTCGTCCATCAGCAGCACTTCGGGGTCGTAGGCGAGGCTGCGGGCGATCGCCACCCGCTGCTTCATGCCACCGGACAGCTCGTGCGGGTGCCGGTCCTCGAAGCCGGTGAGGCCCACCAGCGCGAGGTACTCCCGTGCCCGGGCGGCGCGTTGGCGTCTCGGCACGCCGATCGACTCCAGGCCGAACTCGACGTTGCCCTGGGCCGTGCGCCAGGGCAACAGCGCGTACTGCTGGAAGACGGTGGAGCGGTCGGGCCCGGGCCCGGTCACCGGGCGGCCGTTCAGCAGGATCTCGCCGGAGGTGGGCACGGTCAGCCCGCCCAGCAGGTCGAGCAGGGTGGACTTGCCGCAACCGCTCGGCCCCACGAGCACGGCGAACTCACCGGCGGCGATGTCGAGGTCCACCCGGTCCACGGCGGTGAAGTCGCCCCCGCCGCGGACCTGGAACACCTTGCTGACGGAACGGAAGGAGATGTCGGCGCTCATCGCTCAACTCCTGCTCGGGGAGGGGCTCGCGGCCGTCGCCGCGGCCGCGGGGTAGCCGTTGAACTCGTTGGTGTAGAGGTCGGCGGGCTTCACCTGGCCGGCCTTGATGTCGCCGTGCTCGACCAGCCAGTCGATCCAGATCTTGAACTCGTCGTCGGTGATCCGGCCGCCGGTCTCCGCCACGCCCGCGGACTTCCAGTACTTCAGGGCCGCGGTGTCCTCGTTGCGGCCGCGCTTCTTCACGATCTCGACGCTGCGGGCGATGACCTCCTCCCGCGGCGTGGTCCTGGTCCACTCGATCGCCTTGGCCACACCGGTGACGAAGGTCCGCGCGGTGGTCGGGTTCTGCTTGAGGAAGCGGTTGGTGACGACGTACGTCCCCGCGCTGAACTTGCCGAGCAGGTCGTAGTCGCTGAACAGCGGCCGGATGCCGCCCGCGGCCAGCGCCTTGTCCCGCAGCACGCCGCCCAGCACCCCGACCTCGATCTGCTTCTGCCGTACCGACTGGTCGGTGTTGACCGGCGGCACCACGATCGGCTCGACCTTGGCGATCTCCGCCGGCGAGAGCCCGTTGCGCTGCAGGTAGATGTCGAGGATGGCCTCGCTGTGCGCACCCAGGGTGTTCATCCCGACCTTCTTGCCGAGCAGGTCGCGGGCGGAACGGATCGGGCTGTCCTGCAGCACGTAGAAGCCGTTGTACGCGGCCTCGTCGACGCCGTAGTAGCTGATCACGGCCTTCACCGGGGCACCGGCCGCGATCAGCTTCACGACCGCGCCGTTGAAGGCGCCGCCGAAGTCGATCTGGCCGGTCGCCGCGGACTGGATGTCCTGCGGGCCGCTGATGGTGTTACCGACCCATTCGAGCTTCACGTCACCGAAGTAGCCGAGGTCCTCGGCGAGTTCGGGCAGGGTCACCTGCCCCGCCCAGCCCTGGTATCTGAGCTTCTTCGTCTCGGATCCGGAGCCGGCGGAGGCGGTGGCCCGGCCGCAGGCAGCGGCGGCGACCCCCACGGCGGCGAGCGCGAGGAACTGGCGACGGGAGGTGGCGGGCATGGCGGAGGTCCTTTGCGGGAAGGGCGGCACACCCCTCCCCCGGGACGCGAACACCACGACGTCGGCGGCAGCCGGACAGCACGGAGGAACCCGTCACGGGAGAGCGGTGGCACAGGGAGTGCGAGATGAACGACCGCCATCGGCCGGAAGGCCCGAGGAACGGTCGGAGAGCGGAGCCCGGGTACGCCGGAGTGCGGCAGGGGGCTCAGGTGAGGCCGGCGAGGCGGCGCGCCGTCATGGCGCGGTGGCGGGCCTGCCCGTCAACGGCAGGCGGCACAGATGGCGCTGGCATGACGTCGCAGATCGACGTGCAGGCGCCCGACGAGGCTCTCGGCTTGGCTCACGCTCTCAGCGTTCCAGCCGGCCCGTTCCCGGGTCAACGAATGTTCCAGCCCTGCAAGAAACCTGTCGTACCGCCGACACACGCGGGCCGGGGAGTCGGGTCCGGAATGGGTCCGGAATGGGTCCGGAAATGCGAGAAGCCCCGCCCGGTGTCCCCGGGCGGGGCTTCTCAGAAGAATTGTTCGGCGGCGTCCTACTCTCCCACAGGGTCCCCCCTGC